>NYWC01000029.1 GCA_002684935.1 Gammaproteobacteria bacterium | reverse complement strand
GTTCTAATGGCTATGGCAAAGCTAGATCTCTGCCATGCCAATATTGATCTTGGCAAGCTCACGGTTCGCTTCATGGAGCATCTTGAGGCAGAAGGTGATGCTGCAAAAGATGTCGATACCTTTGTGAGTGAAGAGCTCGCTTACCTAGTTGGCCAGAAAGCGAAGCCAGTCGCAAAATCCCAGGATGTCGTGCTTTATGGGTTTGGTCGCATTGGACGCTTGATGGCTAGGCTACTGATCGAGAGAACCAGCACCGGTGAGGTCATGCGCCTGCGCGCAATCGTGGTACGTCCTGGTGGAGAAGGGGACTTGATGAAACGGGCGAGCCTGTTTACCAATGACTCGGTGCACGGTGCTTTTCAGGGAACCCTCAGGATCGATGAGGAAAACAGGTGCCTTATTGCTAATGGCAATGTGATTCATGTGATCTACGCGAACTCTCCAGATGAAATCGACTACACGGAGTACGATATTGATGATGCGCTGGTTATTGATAACACCGGCAAATGGCGGGACGAGGAAGGTCTGAGTTTGCACCTGAAATCAAAGGGTACCGCTAAGGTAATGCTGACAGCTCCAGGCAAAGGNGCGCTCAAGAATATTGTCTATGGCATTAANGATAACGAGATGAAGCCGGACGATAAGATAATCACCGCNGCTTCCTGTACGACTAATGCTATAGCGCCNGTATTNAAAGTCGTNAACGATGAATATGGGATTATTCACGGCCATATCGAAACTGTGCACGCTTACACCAATGACCAGAACCTGATCGATAACTATCACAGTGGTCATCGCCGGGGGCGCAGCGCGGCATTGAATATGGTTCTGACTGAGACTGGAGCNGCAAAGGCCGTAGTCAAAGCNGTACCTGAGNTGGAGANTAAGCTAACCGGTAACGCGGTTCGGGTGCCAATNCCCAATGTATCAATGGCAATCATGACTTTGACTCTGGAAAAGGAGACGACGAAGGAAGAGCTCAATGAGTTTCTCAGGCAAATTGCTCTTCACTCGAAGCTACAGAACCAAATCAGCTATACCCAGTCCGAGGATGCCGTGTCATCGGATTTCGTTGGTACCCGAGAGGCGGGTATTGTGGACTCCAATGCAACGATCGTAAATGGCAACCATTGCGTGTTGTACCTTTGGTATGACAACGAATTCGGCTACTGCTGCCAGGTTGGTCGTATGGTTTACAAAATGGCTGGCGTTGAATATCGGGAGTATCCGGTCGAAGCCTAGCTGGAATAACTGCGTATCCGCCGACTGCGTCTAGCCTGCTTGTCTGGGTGGGGGTTTGAGGCGGCGCAAAACCGGGACTTTCCATTGCCCTATTCTATTACCGCGGGCGTTGCTTTTATGAGCGAAATATTTCGACGTCACTCCTTTAGTATCAGCTTGGTGGCTCTGTTACTTGGATTTGTTTTTCTCGCCGGTGAAGATAATGATAGCCGCTACAGCCTGGAGGGCCTTGCCATGGGCACTTCCTACCAGGTGCAGCTGCTGGAACTGCCCAGTGGCATTAGCGAGGACGAGTTTGCCGCACAGATCGGCGCGCTGCTGAAGCGTCTGGATCGAGAAGTGTTTTCTACTTATGCGCCCGACTCGGAGCTTTCTCGCCTCAATCGTCAGCGTAGAGGTAAGCCATCTATCGTCTCTGCCGATCTGATCTTTGTGCTGGAGATGGCGCGGGAAATTTCTGAATCCAGCGCAGGGGCATTCGATCCCACCATAGGGCCACTGGTAAACCTGTGGGGCTTTGGACCCGACATCAATCTGTTAGAAGCTACCATTCCGCCTCAAGACGAGATTGACGCGGCAATGAGCCTGATTGGTTATCAGCACCTGATGATCAATTCCTCAAATTCAGAAGTGATCAAGACTCGGGATATTACTCTTGACCTAAGCGCAATCGCTAAAGGCTATGCAGTTGACGAAGTCGCGGCTCTGTTAGATTCAGTCGGCATTACGAGCTACTTCATCGAAGTTGGAGGCGAGCTCAAGATCAGGGGAGTCAAGGCCGATGGCAGCAGCTGGGTCCCTGCCATAGAGGCGCCAGTGGACACAGAATCCCGCGTCTATGAAATTTTCTATAATCGTGGTGAATCTATAGCCGTCGCTGGTTCTGGTGACTATCGCAATTATTTTGAGGAGGATGGCGTGCGCTACTCCCATGAAATTGATCCGCGCACAGGGTTTCCGATTCGCCATAATCTGGCCGCAGCCTATGTCATAGATGAGTCTGCGGCAGTGGCTGATGCACTGGCAACGGCCTATATGATTCTTGGCGCAGAAGAAGCGCATGCTTGGGCGCAGCGCAGTGGGCAAGCTGCCTATTTGATCATCAAGGCTGGCGCTGGCTTTGAGGAGATAGTGACGCCGGCATTTGAAAAATATTTAAACGACAATCCGTGAGCAATTAATGACATACGGCAAACAGAAAGAGCATTACGACATACTGGTCATAGGCAGCGGTCCAGCTGGTGAAGCTGCGGCCATGAACGCCAGGAAAAAAGGGCGATCTGTAGCCGTAATCACGGATGACGCCAAGGTCGGCGGTAGTTGCACACACTGGGCAACCATTCCCTCGAAAGCCCTGCGACATTCGGTCAAACAGGTAATAGCATTCAATACCAACCCAATGTTCAGGGACTTTGGTGACGCACGTAAGCTCAGTTTCCAACAAGTGCTGAAACATGCAGACCGCGTAGTTTTCGAACAGGTTCAGATGCGCACGGATTTCTATGAGCGCAACCGCATCCCGATCATCAATGCGCGCGCGGAATTCCTGGATCGGCACACCGTTAAACTGATTGGTAAGCGCATGAAGCTGTCGGCGGACTGCTTTATCATTGCGACCGGTTCTAGGCCCTACCATCCGCCAGATGTAGATTTCTCCCACCCATTGATGTTTGACAGCGACACTATCCTGGGCCTTGACCACTCACCGCGAAAGGTGACAGTTATTGGAGCGGGGGTGATCGGGTGTGAATATGCTTCTATTTTTGGTGGTCTAGGTGCCAAGGTGGAACTGATCAATCCCAATGCCAGCCTGCTGACCTTTCTTGATACTGAAATCAGCGATGCACTTGCATATCACCTGCGTAACGTTGGGGTGCGCAGTCGACACAAGGAGGAATACGAGAAGATTGAATATCACGACAATTACATTGTGACCTATTTGCAGTCGGGTAAAAAGATCAAGAGTGACATTGTGTTATGGGCCAATGGTCGCGCTGGCAACACACAGAACATGGGGCTCAGCAAGATTGGTCTGTCCAGCAACAGTCGAGGGCAGCTCAGCGTGAATTCCCACTACCGTACCAAGGTGAAGAATATTTACGCGGCCGGCGATGTGGTGGGCTGGCCATCTCTGGCAGGCGCTGCCTATGATCAGGGCAGGGCGGCGAGTAACGCTATCGTTGCGCCAGAGGAGTGTTCACCGGTGGAAGAAGTGGCGACAGGGATCTACACAATTCCTGAAATTAGCACGCTGGGTAAGACCGAGGCTGAGTTGACTGCTGCAAAAATCCCCTATGAGGTCGGCAAGGCCTTTTTTAAGAATACGGCAAGGGCCCAAATCACCGGCGAGCAGGTTGGCATGCTGAAGCTTATTTTTCACTTTGAGACACTGGAGATTCTAGGAATTCATTGCTTTGGTGACCAGGCCTCTGAGATTGTTCATATTGGGCAGGCGATAATGGGGCAGCCCGGGAAGGCCAATACCCTGAAATATTTCCTTACAACCACATTTAACTACCCAACCATGGCTGAGGCGTATCGAACTGCAGCGCTGGATGGCTGGAACCGGATATTTTGACGCTANAAAAAATATTATTTAGTCCTGAATTGCGGCTAAGCNAACTGCTTTAAATCNCGCCTTCGCAGGATGTGGAATCATACTGTCAAAATCCCGGCGAGATACCATGATTCTTGGCCTCCAGNGGTTAAAATTCTTGCTATCACCTTGTNATCCGTGTAGATTCTTNTGCGCTCNAAGGAGGGNATCCCTNGTCGGTTTTAGTACTGAANGAAGGGAGCGCTANGAGCANCGAGAATCGTGCTGAGTAAGCTGTGAGGTGNCGCTTATTTGCACAGNTCTCATGAATCTGAAACTCGTGCCGAACATGTACACCNGAAGCTTGGATTCATNGCTCGCTTCAGATCTNTAGTGGGGCGCTGATTGATAAGTTGCTCTTTACAGCGGCGNTGANNTTAGCGGTCGGCAGACAAGGCGCTGAAANCAGAGCCTNCGGCTAGACTTGAAACTTTATTAAATCTGAAGATACCGGCTAACGTCTTGGAAGAATCGACAACTTATTTCGAAGCCCTCACCCCGTTTCTCGTATATTCAGCNGCCGTGTTGGCCGTCGTGGTCACGATGCTCGGCCTGTCATTTTTTCTCGGTCAGCGAATCCAACGTAAATATAAGAATACGCCGTTTGAGTCAGGCATCGTTTCAGTCGGAAGTGCCCAATTCCGGATTTCGGTACATTTTTACCTCACAGCTATTCTTTTTATTATCTTCGACCTGGAAGTTGTATTTTTGTTTGCCTGGGCCGTTGCCGTCGAGCAAGCAGGGTGGCCAGGATTTATTGAAATCAGTGTATTTATCTTCATTCTTATAGTTGCTCTTTTCTATCTATGGCGTATTGGCGCCCTCGATTGGCGTACCGAAACCCAGCGCCGTGAACTAACCGAGATGAAAGGACCGGGCGGCGTCGTTAACAGGAAGGCATTCAAGCTATGAACTGGGAACTTCAGCGCGCTGACCAAGCCGCTTCTCCGCAACCTGGCGGTAATGCCGTTGACGATTTCATTCGTCAAAACGTGATGATGGCCAAGTTGGAAGATATGGTGTCCTGGGGGCGGAAGAACTCCATTTGGCCCTTTAACTTTGGTCTTTCCTGCTGTTACGTGGAAATGGCGACAGCTTTCACCGCGCGTCATGACCTGGCTCGTTTTGGGGCAGAGGTTATTCGGGGCACGCCTCGGCAGGCCGACATGATCGTCATTGCTGGTACTGTATTCCGCAAAATGGCTCCTGTTGTGCGGCTTCTCTACGATCAGTTGCTTGAGCCCAAGTGGGTTATTTCCATGGGTTCCTGCGCGAATTCGGGCGGTATGTACGACATTTACTCCGTGGTACAGGGTGTGGACAAATTCCTGCCTGTAGATGTGTATGTGTCCGGGTGCCCACCGCGGCCTGAAGCATTGCTGCAGGGCCTCATCCTGCTGCAAGAGTCCATTGGACGTCAACGACGACCGCTAAGCTGGGTCATTAACGACCAGGGCATAATCCAGCGCGAAGCCAATCCGGTGCAGCGTGAGGAGCGTCACGATGAACGAATCGCGGCCACAGAGCTGCGTTCCCCTGAGCAGGTTTGATCAAAAATCNAATTAGATATAACCCTNTATTCAAGTAATTAATGATGGAAAGCGCCCAAATCAGCTCGCCAGCAGCAGTGANCGGTAATGCCCTTGTGACACAAGTGCTGGGGGACTTTGGTGGCCGCATATTGGCGGTTCAGCCCACGTGCGATGGCATGCCCACTTTCTGGGTTGACCGCAAAGATGTAAAGGCGCTGCTCAAAAGCCTGCGNGATGATTCGACGCCTCGCTTCGAGATGCTGTTTGACGTCACAGGCATTGATGAGCGGGTTAGGGTACACCGTGATGGCCAGCCGGCTTCAGAATTTACAGTGGTTTATCATCTTATGTCGTTCAGCGGCAATTGCGATGTGCGAATTAAAGTCCCTCTGCAGGGCGCTGATTTGAAGCTTCCCACCGTTGTCGATCTATGGCCCAGTGCTAATTGGTACGAGCGCGAGACCTGGGACATGTTTGGNATCGANTTCGAAGGCCATCCCAACCTGTATCGAATTGTTTTGCCTCCCACCTGGGAGGGGCATGCCCTGCGTAAGGAGCATCCCGCGCGAGCCACGGAGATGGAGCCGTTCTCGCTGGACGATGATCAAGAGGCATTCGAACAAGAGGCCTTGCTGTTCAAGCCCGAAGAGTGGGGCATGAAGCGTAAATCAGACACGTCCGAATTCATGTTTCTGAACCTGGGGCCCAATCANCCATCGGTACACGGTGCATTTCGTATCGCGCTGCAGCTCGATGGTGAGATTCTGGTTGATGCGGTGCCGGACATCGGCTACCACCACCGTGGCGCCGAGAAGATGGGTGAGCGCCAATCCTGGCACACCTTTATTCCTTACACAGACCGCATCGATTACCTCGGTGGGGTGATGAATAACCTGCCTTATGTGATGGCGGTTGAAAAAATGGCTGGCATTGAGGTGCCTGAGCGGGTTAAGACGATTCGCATCATGCTGTCGGAAATGTTCCGCATCTGCAGCCACTTGTTGTTCTACGGCACTTTCGCGCAGGACGTGGGGCAGCTGTCTCCAATTTTCTACATGTTTGTAGAGCGCGAGCGCATCTTCAATATCATCGAATCAATCTGTGGCGCGCGAATGCATCCAGGCTGGTTTCGAATTGGTGGCGTCGCTCAGGACTTGCCTAACGGCTGGGAAACCCGGGTAAGAGAGCTGCTGGAGTTTATGCCGCCCCGTCTTGATGAATATGATCAGATGGTAATGAACAACGGTATCGTCAAGCGTCGTACTCAAGGCATTGGCGCTTACGATACCCAGCAGGCTTACGATTGGGCAGTCACTGGCCCAGGGTTGCGAGCTACTGGCCTCGAGTGGGATTTCCGCAAGCAGCGTCCCTATAGCGGCTATGAAAATTTCGATTTCGACGTACCCATTGCCGTGAACGGCGATTGTTATGACCGCTGCGCAATCCGAGTAGAAGAAATGCGCCAGAGCCTGCGCATCATTAAGCAGTGTGTGGATAATATGCCGGCTGGTGACTACAAGGCCGACCATCCGCTGACCACACCTCCGCGTAAAGAAAAAACCATGCAAGACATTGAAACGCTAATTAATCACTTCCTCAGCGTGAGTTGGGGACCCGTTATCCCGCCGGAAGAAGTGACCGTGGCGGTAGAGGCAACCAAGGGAATTAACAGCTATTACCTTGTGAGCGATGGTAGTACGACGTCCTATCGCACTCGGATTCGAACACCATCTTTTGCGCATCTGCAGATGATCCCAGAGATTAGCCGCGGCTTTATGGTAGCAGACTTGATCGCAATCATTGCCAGTATCGATTTCGTGATGGCGGATGTAGATAGGTAAGTTGGTAAGAAAGTAGACAGGTAAATAGATAAGCAAGCAGCTTGCTTAGCCAAGAACCCAGATCTAGAGAATAGTTAAAAGACACATGAGCACCCAAGTTATAGCCAGCACCAAGAACCGGGCGAGACAGCTAACCGAAGATGAGATAGCTGAAATCGAGCACGAGAAGACGCTGTATCCAGATACCCAGGCCGTAGGGCTGGAGGCGCTAAAAATTGTGCAAAAGTATCAGGGCTGGGTGTCTGATGAGTCGCTGCTGGCTATCGCCAACTATTTGGATTTATCGGCGGCAGATCTTGAAGGGGTGGCTACCTTTTTCAACCTGGTTTATCGCCAGCCTGTTGGTAAAAACGTAATTCTTTTCTGCAACAGTGTGAGTTGCTGGATTTGTCGTTGCGACGATATAAAGGACCACATTTCTAAAAAGCTGGACATTGACTTCGGTCAAACCACGCAAGACGATGAATTTACATTTATTCCGGTGCCCTGTTTGGGTGATTGCGACAATGCGCCGGTGATGATGGTAGGTGATGATCTACATCGCAATCTCACGCCCGAGAAAGTCGATGAAATCATCACGCAATACCGTAACAAGACTGCTTGAATTTCAAGCAATAGATATAAGGAACTGGATAGCAAGTTGGTTTCAAATCCGTTAACAAAGAATATCGATATGTCACGTTCGCCGCTAGAAATTGCGGCATATGAGGCAAATGACGGCTACCAGTCGGTCCACAAGATCGCAGCTGGGCTTGGTTCAAATGACGTTTTGGAGACGATCAAGGGGTCCGGTTTGAAGGGTCGTGGTGGCGCGGGATTTCCCACCGGTCTGAAGTGGAGCTTCGTCCCGCAAGGCGAAAATTCACCACAACAGAAATATTTGGTGGTGAACGCTGACGAAATGGAGCCTGGCACTTTTAAGGATCGATTGCTGATGGAAGGCGATCCGCATCTATTGTTGGAAGGCATGGTCATTGCTGCCTACTCAATCGGTGCCAGTAAAGCGTACATTTTTTTGCGCGGTGAATACACCACATCAGTGCGAACGTTGAAGAACGCGATCGCCGAGGCTTATGACAAAGGCTATCTTGGCAAGAACATACTGAATACCGGTTTTGATCTAGATATTATTTTGCATACCAGTGCCGGTCGCTATATTTGCGGTGAAGAAACCGCTCTGCTTAACGCGCTCGAAGGTAAGCGTGCCAATCCTCGGGCGAAGCCGCCATTTCCGCAAGTGAGTGGGCTATGGGGCAAGCCAACAATCGTCAACAACGTTGAGACTATCTGTAACCTGCCGGGCATTTTGACCTATGGTATCGACTGGTACAAAGGGTTGGGGCAGGGCGCCGATGCCGGTACCAAACTGTTTGGTGTGAGTGGTCGGGTTAAAAACCCAGGTTGCTGGGAAATGCCTCTCGGAGTAAGCATTCGCGAGTTGCTGGAAGAAAAAGCTGGCGGCTTGCAGGACGGACTGGGGCTCAAAGCATTTTTACCAGGAGGTGGGTCTACCGATTTCATGCTGCCCGAGCATCTTGACATTGCGCTGGATTATGACGAGATCGCTAAAGCCGGGAGTCGATTGGCAACTGGTACCATGATAGTTCTCGATGACCAAACTTGCCCTGTGGGCATGGTCGGTAACCTGATGAAATTTTTCGCACATGAATCTTGCGGATTCTGTACGCCCTGCCGCGATGGTCTGCCGTGGGTAGACACTATATTTCGTGAATTTGAAGAAGGCCGCGGCAGTGAAAAGGACTTGCAGATTCTGCGCGAGCATGTTGATTACATGGGGCCGGGTCGAACATTTTGCGCTCTGGCACCTGGTGCGACTGCACCATTAGGAAGTGGCTTGAAGTACTTTGAAGATGATTTCAAGGCCCATATTAAGCAGCAACGTTGCCCTTACAAGCATTAGGCAAGTAGAGGGGCTGGAGTATTAGATGGCAAAAATTGTTATCGATGGGAAAGAGTACGAAGTAGATCCCAATAACAATCTATTGCAGGAATGTCTGTCTCAAGGACTGGATCTTCCTTATTTCTGTTGGCATCCATGCATGGGTTCTGTGGGTGCGTGTCGCCAATGCGCGGTCAAACAGTATCGCGATGAGAATGATGAAACAGGTACCATCATAATGGCCTGTATGACGCCAGCGGCAGACGGTGCCATCATCTCGATAGAGGATAAACAGGCGCATGACATGCGAGAGCGTGTGATCGAAAGCCTGATGATTAGTCATCCTCATGATTGCCCAGTTTGCGAAGAAGGGGGCGAGTGTCACCTGCAGGATATGACCTTGATGTCTGGTCACAATTATCGACGCTATGACAAAAAGAAGGTCACCCATCGCAATCAGTATCTCGGGCCATTTATTAATCACGAGATGAATCGCTGCATCACTTGCTACCGCTGCGTTAGGTACTACGATGACTACGCAGGTGGCACTGACCTTTCAGCTCAGGCCTCACATCACCATACTTATTTTGGCCGCCATGAAGAAGGCGTGCTGGAAAGCGAATTTAGCGGCAATCTTGTCGAGGTATGTCCTACAGGCGTATTCACAGATAAACTTTTCTCTGAACACTACACCAGAAAATGGGATCTACAAGCGGCACCAAGCGTATGCGTAGGCTGCTCCGTCGGCTGCAATACGACTCCTGGTGAGCGCTATGGCACGCTAAGGCGGATTGTTAATCGCTATAATAGCGAAGTTAACGGCTACTTTCTTTGCGACCGCGGCAGATTTGGCTGGGGTCACGTAAATAGTAAAGAGCGCATTAATTCTCCGGCTGCCGTTAGTAATGGCGAATTCTCTGAATTGAGTGAAGAGGGAGTGCAACAACTTCTGGCTGAGCTTAAGAGCGGCGATGCAATCGCTGTCGGTTCACCCAGGGCCAGCAACGAATCCAACTATGCCTTGCGCTGTCTGGTAGGAGTAGAAAATTTTTATGCAGGGATCTCGGATCGTGAGCACGATGCCAACAAGCTGATGCTCCAACTCCACAGAGATAGCGCGTTCAATATTCCAAGTGTGCGAGACATCGAAAAGGCCGATGCCGTGCTCATCGTTGGTGAAGATGTTACTAATACCTCACCACGTATAGCCCTGGCATTGCGACAGTGTGTTCGCAGTAAGGCAAGCGAACTCGCAGCAGAAAACAATATCCCTAGATGGCAAGATGCCGCCGTTCGNGAGCTGGCTCAGCACAACCGAAGNCCGCTATTTATTCTAAGCAATGCAGCCACACGATTGGACGACGTTGCCGCAGAAACAACAACTGGCTCTTACTCAGATCAGGCTCGCATCGCTTACGGCGTAGCGAACGTTATCTCGGGGCAAAGTAATGATGCACTTGAACTATCCGACTCGCAGCAGGGCCTGGTTAAGAGGATTAGTCAGGCACTTAAGTCCGCCAAACGTCCTCTTGTCGTAACTGGCTCCAGCAATAGCGAGGGTGAATTAATCAAGGCTGCTGCCAATGTTGCCAGAGCCCTGAAATCTGATACGCCAACTGATCTTTGCTTGATAGTACCGGAGGTCAATACACTAGGTCTTGAGATGTTGACTCATGCCGACAACAAGCTTGTCGATGCGCTGGCAAAATGTGCGTNGGGCGAAGTTANCAAGCTGGTTGTACTAGAAAANGACCTCTACCGNCGCGCAGCAACTGCAGAGGTGGACGCAGCCCTGTCCAAGGTTGAGAANGTTATCGTGCTGGACCAAATGCCCACCGCGACAACAGCCAAAGCGAATCATGTTCTCCCNGTGACTGCGTTCTCTGAACATGAAGCAACTTACGTAAATTACGAGGGCCGGGCGCAGCTCAGCTTTCAGGTGCATCGCACCCAGACTGGTGCGTTGCCTGCTTGGAAATGGCTCAGCGACGATAAGGATGATGTCAATACCATCATCAATCGCTGTAGTGAGGAAGCTTCTGATTTCGACCATCTGGACGATCTTTTACCTCATCTATCACAGTTCGCCGCGGGGCTTAAAATTCCGCGTCAGTCACATCGTTACAGCGGCCGCACTGCGATGATTGCTAACCTTAACGTGCATGAACCAAAGCAACCCGTTGACGATGAATCAGTGATGTCTTTCTCCATGGAAGGTATGCCGGCAATGAAGGATGCTTCAATACTTGGCACTACTTGGGCACCTAGTTGGAACTCCAACCAGTCGATCAGCAAGTTTCAGGAAGAAGTTAATGGTGAGCTCAAGCAGGGCCACACTGGAACGCGTCTCATAAATGAGAAGAGCGATGGTGGCAGCTTTTTTGAGCCAGAATTAAACCCGTCGGCTTCATCTGAAAAGTTAGCTCTGTCCTGGGCATTCCAGATATTTGGCAGCGATGAATTAAGCGCCAGGTCTCCCGCGATACAGGAGCGCATGACAGATGCTTATGTTGGCCTGTCCCCTACGGATGCAGAGCGTCTGGAGATCAAACAAGGCCAGCCGGTGTCAATCGACGGTGGGGTCACGGCGATAGCCTGTGTACGTGAGCAGGTTGCTGAAGGTAATTGCATTGTATATTGCGGTGAGCAGCTTAATCGAAATGATTTTGGCAGTGCTGTAGCAATAGCTAAATCAGAAAGCAGTGCAGGTGACAGAGGTATTTTCGGCTTAATCGTGAGCGATTTGCTAGAGGAGAGCTACTAAAAGTGACTTTAGAAGTTGGGTCAGGTCTCACAATAGCTCTCATCCTGGGCACTGTGATTGTCGTTGCAGCAATGTTGATCTGGGTAGAACGCAGATTGCTGAGTTTTTGGCAGGAGCGCCTTGGTCCAAATCGCGTAGGTCCTTTCGGTCTGCTGCAGGTAGTTGCAGACATGATAAAGATATTCACCAAGGAAGACTGGGTACCTCCTTTTGCCGACCGCTTTAGTTTTGTGTTGGCACCGGCAATAATTATGACGGTAATTCTGCTGTCTTTTGCTGTCATACCGTTCGGGCCAAATTTAGGGGTCATCGAGTCCAATATCGGTGTGCTGTTTATTCTGGCAATGGCATCGCTGGGTGCCTACAGCGTTATGCTGGGTGGGCTATCCTCTGACAATAAATATGCGCTGCTTGGAAGTTTGCGAGCCGCGGCGCAAATGGTGAGCTACGAAGTATTCATGGGTATATCCCTTCTTGGTGTTGTAGCCTTATCAGGAAGCTTTAACCTGAGAACAATCGTAGAAGCTCAGGAAGGCATGTGGTTTTTCATTCCACAGTTTATTGGTTTTGTCATTTTCCTGATAGCAGGCGTGGCGGAGAGTCATCGCCTGCCTTTTGATATTCCCGAGGCAGAGCAAGAGATTTGCGCTGGCTATCACACTGAGTACTCCGGCATGAAATTCGGCATGTTTTTCGTGGGTGAGTATCTTGGCTTGGTGCTGGTTTCCTCACTCATTACCGTCTTGTTTTTNGGTGGTTGGATGGGGCCTTCGATTCTNCCGCCTATTGTCTGGTTCGCGCTTAAGGCTGGAGTGTTTATTGCTTTCTTTATTCTGTTGAGAGCTGCAATTCCACGTCCTCGCTATGACCAGCTAATGAGTTACGGTTGGCTTTTCTTGCTGCCGTTGTCGTTAATCAACCTGTTAGTAACAGGTGCGATTATTTTAAGTACCTAGGGCTTGGGAGCTTCAAAGTAGGAAGATGTTTACTTTAATCAAAGATACATTGATCAGCCAGATCGTNACNNTGTGGGGCGTATTCAAGAAGCTGTTTGTCAAAGCCGACACNGTTGAATATCCCGATCAACAGCCATACATGTTCCCGCGCTGGCGCGGNCGAATAATCCTCAGCCGTGATCCCNATGGCGAGGAACGGTGTGTTGCCTGCAACCTTTGTGCAGTTGCCTGCCCGGTAGACTGTATTGCCCTACAGAAAGGAGAAATGGACGACGGCCGCTGGTATCCCGAGTTTTTCCGAATCAATTTTTCTCGCTGCATTATGTGTGGCTTTTGTGAAGAAGCCTGCCCCACCAACGCAATTCAACTTACGCCAGATTTCGAAATGGCGGAATACGTGCGTCAGGACATGGTCTGGGAAAAGGAAGACCTTTTGATCGACGGTTGTGGCAAGTACCACGATTACAACTTCTACCATGTTGCTGGCAAGCAGATTTCTGGCAAGGATAAGGGAGAAGCCTTGAATGAATCGAAGCCGGTCGATATCAGGAGCCTGATGCCGTGACCATCTTATTTTATTTAGCGGGTGCTATCGCAGTGATATCCACCGCTGCCGTCATAGTGCAGACCAACATAGTGCATGCCTTGCTGTACCTGATTCTTTCACTGCTTGCGGTGGCGGTTGTGTTTTATGTACTCGGTGCACCTTTCGCTGCTGTATTAGAGGCCATCGTATATGCTGGCGCAATATTGGTACTGTTCCTGTTCGTGATAATGATGCTCAACTTGGGACAGCATACCCGTGAGCAGGAGCGCAGCTGGTTAAATGTCCGCATGTTCATGGCGCCAGGAATCATGTCTGCAATACTGCTGGCCCAATTTTTAAACGTCATGTCACAAATCGATCAGGGCATGGCGATTGCCAGGGTGGGGGTGCTGGAAGTCAGCGCCTTACTGTTTGGCCCTTATGTGTTAGCTGTTGAACTGGCGTCAATCCTACTTCTGGCGGGACTCGTCTCGGCATACCACCTAGCGAAAAAATAAATAACAAACCAAGATCGAAACCAGGGAAGAGAACAAGAGAATTATACGATGGAAACAATACCCGTAGAGCATGGCCTGATACTGGCCGGCATACTGTTCTGTCTCGGCCTGATTGGTGTGCTTACCCGACGTAACATAGTCTTCGTGCTGATGTCATTAGAAGTCATGCTTAATGCAAGCGGTCTGGCATTTATCGTGGCTGCTACCCGTTGGGGGCACGCCGAAGGGCAGGTCATGTTCCTCATGATTCTCACTTTGGCAGCCGCTGAAGTAGCCGTTGGTCTTGGTCTAATCATTCAAATGTTCAGACGTTATCAGACTGTTGATATCAGCGTACTGAGCGAGATGAAAGGATAGGGAATTCNGTAACTATGCTTGAACTGATCTGGTTACTACCAACATTCCCGCTGCTAGGCTTCCTTGCCCTTGTGCTTACAGGTGGAACTCTGCCGAAACAGATGGCCGCCCCTATTGGGGCAGGCTCTATTGGTCTGTCTTTTGCGGTTGCTGCATTAATTGCAATGGAATTCATCGGCTCCGGCGAGGACTACTTCGTCTATGAAGCCTGGACCTGGATGTCTGTGGGGAACTTCAGCCCTGGCTTTACCTTTTATCTGGACGGTTTGTCCACCGTAATGATGCTGGTCATTACCGGCGTTGGCTTTCTTATTCATCTATATGCTACTGGTTATATGGCCGATGATCCGAGTTTTGCTCGCTTCTTTTCCTATATGAACCTGTTCGTGGCTGCGATGTTGATGTTGGTATTGGGTGACAACCTGGTCCTTCTTTATTTGGGGTGGGAAGGTGTGGGTCTATGTAGTTACCTGCTCATCGGTTTCTGGTATACCAACCCAGCTAATGGTTATGCTGCTCGCAAGGCTTTTGTCGTTACACGCGTAGGCGACACTTCTATGGCCATCGGCCTTTTTCTGTTATTCGCCCAACTCGGCACATTGAATATCCAGGATCTTATGCATGCTGCTGAGGGAGAATGGGAAGTGGGCTCTGGCTATGCTGTTGCGGCTGCGCTTTTGCTGCTTGGTGGTGCGGTAGGCAAATCAGCTCAGCTTCCACTGCAGACATGGTTGCCAGATGCCATGGCTGGGCCAACACCTATTAGCGCGTTGATTCACGCGGCCACAATGGTAACNGCGGGTGTGTATCTGATNGCGCGGACACACATACTGTTTGAATTGGCGCCTNCCGTACAATTGTTAGTGGCNTGGATCGGTTTGGCCACGCTACTGATCTCTGGCTTTACAGCNATGACGCAGTCCGACATCAAGCGCGTTCTNGCTTATTCGACGGTGAGTCAAATCGGCTACATGTTCCTTGNGCTAGGNGTAGGCGCATGGTCCGCTGCTATTTTCCACCTNATGACTCACGCATTCTTCAAGGCGCTGCTATTCCTCGCTTCAGGNACNGTCATCCTGAGCCTGCACCATGAGCAGAATATTTTTAAGATGGGCGCGCTGCGAAAAGCATTACCTGTATCCTTCGCATCTTTCATGATAGGAAGCCTGGCGTTAACTGCATTCCCATTTACCTCAGGTTANTTCAGCAAGGATGAAATTCTTCTGGGTGCACTGGCTGTGGAAGGCGCCGGCATATGGTTGTGGCTTGGTGGCGTTATCGGTGCATTCTTCACCGGCATCTATACATTCAGGCTTTTCTTCATTGTTTTCTTCGGTGAGAGCAATGTCGAACATACCGTCGACAAGGAAGTAGGGGGCTGGCACATGAATGGGCCGCTTATTCTTCTGATGATTCTCGCGCTGGTTGGTGGATTCATCCATGTGCCGGTTGAAGCTGTATTCAGTCACGGGGAGGTTCATGAAGAACATCATGTGAGTGGTCTTGTCCATGGCATTATGATCGCGGTTCCGTTGATAGGAATCGGCGTAAGCTACTTTTTCTTCATGTCCAAGACCTTCTCCGTTGAGAAACTTATGGCCAGTGGTCTAGCGCAAAACTTGCATAAATTCTGGTTAGGGGGCTGGGGGTTCGACACGCTCTATAACACACTAATTGTTGCGCCGTTCTTATTCCTGGCGCGAATCAACCGCAAGGACCTGATAGACAGTTTTTATGTGCTTATCGTCACGCTAGCCCAGGCAGCCAATGGAATGATCGTTAAGACGCAGACGGGTTCCCTGCGCTGGTATGCGTTAACCCTGGTGGCTGGATTGGTCATTATCGTGACCCTGGGAGTCTTGCTATGATTCTAGTGACTCTCATCGCAACTCTTTTTGTCGGTGGCCTTGTTGCTTGGTTCTCCGAGCGCATCAGTCCGGACATGCCAAGAGTGGTGGCCCTGATTGCTGTGATTCTGGACCTGCTGCTGATGTTCAGTTTGCTGGGTACAGGTGACGCGGGTGGCTGGCTTGCCTCTTTTGAAGCTGACTGGATACCTCGATTCGGTATTTCTTTCTATTTTGCAGCCGATGGACTCAGCACGCTACTGCTAATGCTCACGGCATTCCTTGGCATCGTCGCCATAGGAGCCGCCTGGGGCGAGATAAAGGATAGGTCGGGTTTCTTCTACTTCAACCTGCTGTGGACTCTGGCCGGTGTTCTAGGCGTATTCACGGCGCTTGATCTATTCCTGTTTTTCTTCTTTTGGGAAGTGATGTTGATTCCGATGTATCTCATTATTGCTATTTGGGGACATGAGAATAAGCACTACGCTGCCATGAAGTTTTTTATCTTCACCCAGGTGACCGGCATGCTAATGCTGATTTCGATCCTGGTATTGGCGTATCTTCATTATGTGCAGAACGGCTCGTTGAGCTTCAACTATCATGACTTGTTGACTGTCAGTACTGCTGGCACCATGGGTATGTGGGTGATGCTGGGTTTTTTCCTGTCGTTTGCTACTAAATTACCCAGTGTGCCATTCCACTCATGGTTGCCAGATGCTCACAGCCAGGCACCCACTGCAGGCAGTGTGATCCTTGCGGGCATTCTGTTGAAAACTGGTGCTTATGGCCTCATTCGTTTCACCGTGCCGCTCTTCCCTGAGGCGTCCATGGCATTTGCGCCCTATGCCATGGCCCTAGCAGCTATCAGTATTCTCTATTGTGCCAAAGTGGCCTTTGCCCAAACCGATATCAAACGCCTGATTGCGTATACCAGTGTGAGCCACATGGGTTTCGTTACCCTGGGCATATACGCCTGGAACGAGCAGGCACTCCAGGGGGCCATAATGACCATGCTGGCACATGGCCTNAGCGCTGCTGCGCTATTCATGCTGGCCGGTGGCTTACAGCATCGCATCCACACGCGGGACATGTCCCAGATGGGTGGCTTCTGGGCCCGAGTTCCGCGTATGGCGGCAGTAGCCATATTCTTCTCGGTTGCGGCACTTGGCATGCCTGGATTAGGCAATTTTATCGGGGAGTTTCTAGCATTGATCGGNGCCTTCCAGGCCAATATCACCATGACTGTTGTGGCCGCGTTTGGATTGATTCTCGCGTCTGTTTACTCGCTNTGGGTGCTGCAGAAAGTTTTTCAGGGCGAATATCGCAATGCCGATTTCGATGATAGTCATCTCTCCGATTTGAATCGCAGAGAAATGACCTACTTCGCTTTGATGATGGTTGGATTAATATGGATGGGAATGTACCCGCAATCGTTCCTCGACATGTCTGAGCCGGCCTTAACTCAGTTGTTAACCAGCACACAGGGAGTGGCAGTCGCACTGCTGCAGGGTGCGCTATGACCATTACAGCAACCGATATTTATCTTCTTTTGCCCTTATTGCTGGTTACCGGCACAGTAGTGGTCGCCATGACAGCCATTGGTATCAAGCGTGATTACACAAGTACTGCAATCATTACGANTAGCGGGTTCTTGATTGCTGCAATTGCAGCTGCCGCTCTTATGCCCGGGACAAATCAGCAAGTAACACCGCTACTGACCATTGACCAGTATAGTCTGTTCTTCACTGTGGTCACATGTGCCAGTGCCGTGTTCATCGCCATATTGAGTTATCCCTACCTCTTGGCACTGGATGACAACAGAGAGGAGTATTACCTGCTATTGGGCGTCGCTACGGTAGGCGGTGTAGTAATGGTGTCCAGCAACCACTTTGTCAGCACGATCCTCGGGCTGGAAACCATGAGCATGTCCCTTTACGGCATGGTGGCTTACACGGTCCATTCAAAATCAGCAGCACAACATCCATTGGAAGCTTCAGTTAAGTACCTGGTGTTATCTGCGGCCGCCTCTGGCATCTTGCTGTTTGGCATGGCNCTGGTCTATGCCCAGACTGGCACTCTGGCGTTTTCCAGCCTGATCGATTTGGCAGACAGCAGNCGCGGCGATCTTGGAAATGGCTTCACTGTTGTGGCGCTATTAATGATTACCGCTGGTATTGGATTCAAACTTTCTTTGGCACCTTTNCACATTTGGACGCCGGATGTTTACGAGGGCTCGCCACTGCCAGCAACCACTTATCTGGCCACTATAGGTAAGGTTGCCATGTTTGTTATTCTGCTACGCTTTATGGAAGCGTCAGAAGCGCTCGCGTTCGAGGGCATATTCATCATTCTGTCGCTAATCGCGCTGGCTTCGATCCTGGCTGGTAATTTACTGGCCCTGATGCAGCAAAACCTGAAGCGCTTGCTTGCCTATTCATCCATCGCCCATATGGGCTANATCCTTATCGCGATTATCGCGAGNNACTATACNGAAGGGCGCATCGGCATTGAAGCGGTGACCTTCTATCTGCTGGCCTATTTGATTATGTCGCTGGGTACATTCGGGGTGGCGTCAATGGTTTCGGACAGTAGCAAGGAATATGACTCTGTTGATGACTACAAGGGGCTGTTCTGGCGTCAACCAGTACTAGCTACAATTTTTACAGCGATGATGCTGTCCCTAGCTGGCATCCCGTTGACGGTCGGTTTTATCGGTAAGTTTTATCTGTTCTTTGCTGGCGTGGAAGGCGCACTATGGATGCTGCTTGGGGCCATGGTTATCGGCAGTGGTATTGGACTCTATTACTATCTGAGAGTTATCTATCGCATGCTTGAGCCTGCGCCGGAAAACGGTGTCTTTAACCGCAGCGNACAAACCGCTAGTGCATTTGGCGTCGTTAGCGTCCTGTTTGTGCTGCTACTGGTACTCGGCGTTTACCCTGCGCCACTAATCGACCTGATCGAAGCGATATCCGCCTACATTTGATTTCTNCCCTGCCGATGTTCGGTCCCAGCTGCAGTGCTTGCCGGGATCGTCAGGGTAGATTCACAGAGCTGCAGTGACAGGAGGTCACCTGTCGATGAAGGTCCTCAATCTATCTTCGTTACAGCACTTGCTAGTGTTGACGCTGACGATATTCGNTCTGATTCATCTGCTAGAACTACTTACCAACGAACAAACCAAGGCCAGCAAACAGGCCTACGACCGCATCAGCCTTAAACAACTCTTTACTGACCGGGCCTTTGACAACGATATCCTGTTGGATAGTTACCTCATTTCTGCCAGGCAGGGTGAGTCATCACTGGTGAATCTGGAGCTNCTTGGCCTCAATCGAGATCGCCTGGCATATCGCNCACGCAGGGATGGCGAGATCTTCGCAATCGCTATACCTGCGTCTGCTGACGATGGCTTCAATGGTACGGTGGATTTGTTAATCGCCATTGATATGTTTGGTCGTATCGCTGCCGCGAGGGTGATCGAAGATATCAATAGTGATGAGTTGTTTGGGCAGTTGGAAGTGATCGATTCGCAATGGATGAGAGAATTCAGCGGTAGCTCCATGCGGGATATTATGCGAATCAGTTGGTCTACGATTGGTAGCGAGAATGAGTATGACCAATTCGTCGGCGCTTCCATTACCCCGAAGACTGTTTCTAACCGTATCTATGATGCACTAGTCTTCTTTCAGTCAAATCGAATCGCTTTGATGCAAGATGGCTAAGGCAAATGTCGATTGACACTGTTTTCAAGGATCACTTTTCGNGTCATGCAGCGCAATTTACATTTGCCNGTTATCGGTATCCACGCGAGCTGGTTAAATCCAAACAACAGGAAGCCTGGTTCGGGGCAAATGTAATTCAAGGTGTCCGGGCGGAGACGGTGCAGAAAGTGATAAGCTAGCGGTTATCTCTGCGTGTAGNGGTTNAACCAACATGAAAAGGACTATAGCGTGAGTCGGGTAGCAGTCATAGGAGGCGGCAGTTTTGGGACAGTTATTGCAAATATAACTGCCCAGAACGGTAATCGCGTCAACTTTTGGATGCGCAGTGAAGAACTGGTAGATCAGGTCAACNAGCGTCATGAAAATCCGCAGTATCTCCCGGGCTATAAGCTCAATGAGCGAGTGAAAGCTACCCACGATATGGCGGATGCCGTGTCTGACTGTAGCGTAATTTTTGTGGCTGTGCCCAGTTCCTCATTTCGCAGCGTGGTGCAGCAAGTTGTCGAACATGCTTCGACCGACGTCATTCTGATTAGCACTACAAAAGGAATTGAGTCGGGCAGCTTCATGCTCATGAGTCAAATCTTGAGCGAAGTGGCACCCACGGCGAAAGTCGGTGTACTGAGCGGTCCGAATCTGGCGAAAGAAATCGCCAGCAACCAGCTAACTGGCACGGTGATCGCAAGTGGTCTCGAGGAAGTCAGGGAAACCATCAAGGGCATACTGAAGTCGGATTCATTCCGGGTTTATACAAACGATGATATGTATGGTGTGGAGCTTGGCGGTTCACTAAAAAATATCTATGCCATCATCGCGGGTATGGCCGCGGCGCTGGGTATGGGACACAATACCAACAGCATGCTAGTGACGCGAAGCCTTACTGAAATGGCTCGCTTTGGTCGGGAAATGGGTGCCGACCCAATGACATTTCTTGGTCTTGCTGGGGTAGGTGATCTGGTGGTGACCTGCTCAACACCGCTTAGCCGCAACTATCGAATCGGAGAAGCTCTAGGTAAAGGCAAGTGCCCGCNAGAGGCAATANAAGAAGTTGGTCAAGTTGCTGAGGGTGTAAATACAGTGAAGCTTGTTGCGGAAAAGGCAGTGGAACTAGAGGTTTATATGCCTCTGGCCACGGGCCTGTATAAAGTTATTTATGAACAGGATTCAATCAGCAGTATCATTTCTTCATTGATGCTTGGTGAGCAGGCGCTCGATGTCGAGTTTGCAGCAGGCGCCCAAAAAATTCTAGTAGAGGAGTAACNTATGTCTGAAAAGCTGGATGATATCGTCGGAAACCTGCGTGAGCCGTCAGCATGGGCTAGGGTGATATTCATGCTTGGATTCTCCATCGTGCTTTACATGGTGGTTATTCCCTTAACCCTGCTGCTGGCGCTGGCTCAGGCGTTGTTTTCGGTTTTTTCCGGTGAGGATAATGACAATCTCAGGAACTTCGGGGCTTTGTTACTGGCATACATCAGTCAAGTCGTAAGATTTCTCACTTTCAATTCTGACGAGAGACCGTTTCCGTTTTCAGACTTTCCAGAGGGCGGCGGGGAAGGGGAAATAGGACAAGCACAAACGAATCCGGCGGCAGCAGATTCGTCAGCGCGGAGTGAGCCGGCCGCAGTGGTCAAGCCTGCTACCAAAAAGACAGTCAAGCGCAAAACCCCAGGCAAGAANATAGCCAAAAAAACGACCAACAAAGCCAAGAAAAAAGCGGCGAAGAAAACGGTAGAGCCAGCCAAGGNCCAGACACCCGGCTCTGGCAAAGCGGGTGAGAAGACGGAGAGCGANGGAACCAAGGAGTGACTCACCTGATGCGACTGTACTTGATGCGGCATGGTGAAGCTGAACCAGGGCTGGATTATGATTCGAACCGGNCCCTGACTGCCAGGGGGCATGAAAATAACCTTTCCGTTGCCAGGCAATGGCGAACCCGGATCACCCATATGCCCATTGCATTTTGCAGCCCTTTCCTGCGAGCGCAGCAAACAGCGGCAGATTTGCGATCTATAATTCCTGGGCTGGAATTCACCAGTAGTGACTGGTTGCTTCCTTCTGAAGCAATTGCCACGGNATTTAATCAGCTCAGCGCAGCATCCAAAAAACAAGTTGTCGCAATTGCAGGTGCATCAAGTTCCTCTGATGTGAATGAAATTGCAGCGCAAGATATATTACTCATTGGTCATAACCCGTTGTTAAGTCAGGTTTGGAACNANTTGCTTGATGCCGATGGGCAACGACGATTTGGATTGAGCACAAGCCANCTGGTCAGTATCGATGCAGCAGTGCTGGCGTCAGCGTGTGGATCATTCGTATATACTGTATCACCATGATTAAACATACATCATCTCTATATTCCAAACTCCTATCAGCAAGCTTGCTGATTATTGTCGCCGCCTCAGTCAGTGCGCAGCAAACAGATCATCCGCTTATTTCTGGCTTTCCCGATTCTGAGATTGTCGGCGCTGAATTTGAGTCAGACAGCAATTACAGTTTGGTATTGGGGCGGTTGCAACGCAGCCGAGGTGTAGTAATACCTGAAAACTCCGAGCGTCTGCGTGGTGACGTGACCAGCCTTATTTATGAGGTGTCGCAGGAATTCAACGGTGAAGATGTCCAGCAGTTTTTNCAGGAGCAGTTTGCAGAGCGCGGCTATGAGCAATTGTTCAGTTGTGCCGGGCGAGAATGCGGCAGCAGTAACTATTGGGCAAATGACATATTTCNTAACCGNGTCTTATATGGTCCTGAACGGAATCAATATTTCACCGCAGTTCGCATTGATTCAGCTCTCTCAGAGCCATCACATCTAGTGCTTTACATTATAACCCGTGGTAATCGCCGCATTTATGCCTATCTGGAGATAGTTCAACCAACAGGTACAGTAGCGCCGGTTGAACTTGTCAGCTCCGAATTGCTGGTTGATATTGAGCAGTCACTGAGCATGGTCGTGCCGGGTCTCACATTTAGGAATGATCGTCAGTTCGATGCCTCAGTGGACCTAAGCGGGCTAGCATCCGAACTGCAGAATATGCCAGAACGCAGCTTTTATGTGGTTGCCCATCTCNCAGGGNCGCAGGAGTTGGAGCAGCTTTTAAGTCGTTCCTCTATAAGGGCGCAAACAGTGAGGCAGCAGCTGATAAATCTTGGCGTTGATTCCTCGCAGATTATAGCCAGAGGGCTCGGCCCGCTGGCGCCATCCTGCAGGGCGGGAGAATGTCTGGAGCGAGTGGAATTGGTTCTGATTCAGGCAAGCGACTAACCGATTAGGGAAAGAAACTCATTTCGGGTCGATGGGCTATTTCGGAAAGCACCTAACATGCAGGACGTCGTCATAGTGGAATTTTGCTTTTCAACTCCTCTCATCATCATGCACATGTGTTTGGCTTCGATTATCACAGCAGCTCCCGCCGCGTTGGTTTTATCGAGGATGCAATGGGCGATTTGACTAGTCAGATTTTCCTGGATTTGTAGTCGCCGGGCAAATACGTCGACGATGCGGGCGATTTTAGAAAGACCAATTACCTGGCCCTTGGGCAGGTAAGCAACGTGACATTTGCCTATGAACGGTAGCAGGTGATGCTCGCACATGGAGTAGAGTTCGATATCTTTTACAATAATGATTTCGTCGGTCTCTGAGGGAAACATGGCGTCATTGATGACTTTATCGATATCCATGTTATAGCCCTGGGTTAGAAACTGCATGGCTTTTGCAGCTCGCTGAGGCGTATCCACTAGACCCTCCCGATTAGGGTCTTCACCGGTCGCTTTAATAATGTCGAGAAAGGATTGTTCCATAGCGGGATCCAGCTGTTTTGAAGTCTGCAGTTATTCGGAAATTCAGGTTTGGCACGCACTCACTGAAAAGCTCTGTGGGGGCGAGCAACAATTATACTGCCTGTAGATTTAGATAACAGACCTACAGAAAAGGCGATTTACCGATGCTGATTAGAGAGTACGTCGAATTCACCGTATCCAGATTTTCTGAGTCGGACTTGCATTATGGGCATGGCACGGGCACAGCACTGGATGAGGCGGTCTATCTTATCTATGTCACTCTGGGGCTGGAATTTGACCAAGATTTTAGAGAATCCAATCGAACAATTAGCGAATCTGAGATATCCCTTCTGAACCAGCGCGTTGAGCAACGAGTCTCGGAACGAAGACCTGTGGCCTATATTGTTGGAGAGGCATGGTTTTGTGGTCAGCCTTATACAATAGACGAGCGGGCGCTGATCCCTCGCTCGCCTATCGCCGAGCTGATTCAGCAGCGCTTTGCGCCATTGTTGCAATCAACGCCCGGGCGAATACTCGATCTTTGCTGCGGCTCCGGCTGCATCGGCATTGCCTGTGCCCTGGAATTCGAGGCGACCGAAGTAGATCTTGCCGACCTCTCCAGCGAGTCTCTGGAATTAGCGAAGATAAATATGCATCGACATGGCACCTTCGATCGAGTCCATGCAATCCAGTCTGATGTATTTTCGAACTTGTCTGGGCAGCGCTACGACCTGGTTGTGAGCAATCCGCCTTATGTGTCTGAACAGGAGGTGGAATCACTTCCTGCCGAGTTCGGGCATGAACCGCGCATGGGACTTGTGAGTGGTGAGGAGGGGCTCGCGATACCACTCAAGATCCTCCGGGAGTGCCACCAGCATCTGCATCCCGACGGTGTTCTGATCCTTGAAGTAGGGTATAGCGCAGGGGCATTGGCAGAGCGACTGCCTGAAGTCCCATTCTTGTGGCTCGAGTTTGCCGAAGGCGGNGAGGGNGTGTTTGCAATCACGGCGAAAGATTTGGGGCGCTACAGGGACTACCTGAATTAGTGTACAATGCGCCCTTTTTTCCGGACCTCCACTGACACCGACAGGTGCGCAACCTTATGTCTGGCAATAGTTTTGGACAACTTTTTACCGTAACCAGCTTTGGTGAGAGCCACGGGCCTGCATTAGGGTGCGTCGTGGATGGCTGCCCTCCAGGGCTAGCATTGTGTGAAGAGGATATGCAGCGCGATCTGGATCGCCGCAAGCCAGGCCAGTCCAGATTTACCACGCAGAGGCGCGAGGCCGACTCTGTCAAGATCTTGTCTGGTGTGTTCGAAGGCAAGACCACTGGCACCCCGATCGGGCTGGTCATAGAAAACACCGATCAACGATCTCGGGACTACAGCAAGATCCAGGATCAGTTCCGGCCTGCCCATGCAGATTTCACATATTTTAAGAAGTTCGGCATTCGGGATTATCGTGGCGGGGGACGCTCGTCGGCTCGAGAAACCGCCATGAGAGTTGCAGCAGGCGCAATAGCCAAAAAGTACCTAGCTCAGCAATGTGGCTTGGAAATAATCGGCTACCTGTCGCAGCTCGGTCCAATNGCCATAGAGCAGGTGATCGAGGTCGAAATAGAGAATAANCCATTTTTCTGNCCAGATCCCACNAAAGTAGCGGAAATGGAAGCGTATATGAGTGCCCTCAATAAGGAAGGGAACTCAATCGGTGCCAGAATCACAGTCATTGCGCGCAATATGCCAATCGGCCTTGGTGAGCCTGTATTTGACCGACTGGATGCCGATATAGCGAAGGCGCTAATGAGTATCAATGCAGTTAAGGGCGTAGAAATCGGCGCAGGCTTCGACTGCGTGACCCAAAAGGGCTCGGAGCATCGGGACGAGATAGGAACAGCCCGCTTTGCCAGCAATAATGCTGGTGGGGTACTGGGTGGAATTTCCTCNGGNCAGGATATCGTCGCCAGNATCGCCCTGAAGCCNACNTCCAGTATNCGTTTNCCAGGNAAGTCCATNACGACNAGCGGNNAGGAGACNGAAGTGATCACCACGGGCCGCCACGATCCCTGNGTCGGCATTCGAGCNACACCGATCGCTGAAGCAATGCTGGCTCTGGTGTTAATGGATCACTTCCTTCGAGATCGAGCTCAAAACGGCGGTAGAGTTAAAGATTAATATAATAATATCATATAGATATAATAGTTAATTAATTTAAGATTGTAGGTTAGTATCATGAGTGGAAAGACCCTTTACGATAAGATTTGGGACGCCCATCTGGTTAAACAAAGAGAGGATGGGACCAACCTGATCTACATCGACCGCCACTTGATTCACGAGGTGACGTCGCCTCAGGCGTTCGAGGGCCTGCGTCTGGCCGGTCGTNTGCCGTGGCGGGCAGGCGCCAACTTTGCGACACCGGATCACAATATTCCGACAACTCGTGACGAGCGCAGCCAGGGATTGGCTGGTATCAAAGACCCTGTGTCAAAGATTCAAGTATCAACGCTTGATGATAATTGTACTGAATTCAACATCTTTGAGCTCAAAATGAATGATTTGCGCCAAGGTATAGTTCACGTCGTTGGGCCAGAACAGGGCGCCACACTGCCAGGAATGACTATTGTCTGCGGCGACTCCCATACCTCGACCCACGGCGCACTCGGAGCACTTGCCCACGGCATAGGCACATCAGAAGTTGAGCATGTGCTGGCTACCCAGTGTCTGATGCAGAAGAAAATGAAGAACATGCTGGTACGGGTCGATGGGCAGCTGCCCACCGGCGTGACTGCCAAAGACATCGTGCTGGCCATTGTCGGCAAGATCGGAACCGCTGGCGGAACCGGTTACACCATTGAATTCGGCGGCGAAGCCATACGTAGCCTGAGCGTAGAAGGGCGTATGACGGTGTGTAACATGGCAATCGAAGCCGGCGCACGGGCTGGGCTGGTCGCTGTCGACCAGATTACTCTGGATTATATAAAAGGCAGGCCATTTGCCCCTGCTGGCGAAGTCTGGACGCGTGCGCAGGAGGCATGGCGGAATCTGGTGAGTGATGAAGACGCCGTGTTTGACGCCATTATAGAGCTCAATGCTCCCGATATTGAGCCTCAGGTCACGTGGGGTACGTCGCCGGAAATGGTAGCGCCCATCAACGGCGATATCCCCGATCCAGCCGCGGAAACTGATACTACCAAGCGCGGCAACATGGAGCAGGCCCTGAGCTACATGGGGCTGCGTGGCGGCACCCCGATCCGGGATATCAAGCTAGACTGTGTGTTTATTGGTTCCTGTACCAATTCTCGCATCGAAGACTTGCGCGAAGCCGCCAAGGTTGTGGCCGGTAATAAAGTTGCTGAGAGTGTTGAAATGGCTTTGGTGGTGCCGGGTTCCGGGCTGGTTAAGCAACAAGCCGAGGCAGAAGGGCTGGACAAAATTTTTGAGGCTGCCGGTCTGGAGTGGCGTGAGCCCGGTTGCTCAATGTGCCTGGCCATGAATGCCGATCAACTAGGGGAGGGCAAGCACTGCGCGTCCACCTCTAACCGGAATTTTGAAGGACGCCAGGGCTTTGGCGGNAGAACTCATCTGGTGAGCCCGTCGATGGCGGCAGCTGCAGCCATACATGGCCATTTCGTTGATGTTAGAGAGTTGGGGTAGAGCACGATGAGGAAATTCAAAGCTGAGTCAGGCGTGGTAATGCCTCTGGATCGCGCGAATGTCGATACAGACTTCATCATCCCCAAACAGTTTCTAAAATCNATCAAACGATCTGGCTTTGGCGTCAACCTTTTCGATGAGCACCGCTATCTGGATAAGGGCGAGCCTGATATGGATAACAGCAATCGACCACTCAATTCTGAATTCGTGCTCAATCAACCCCGATATCAGGGGGCTTCGGTGCTGTTGGCCCGTGATAATTTCGGTTGTGGTTCGTCTCGAGAGCATGCCCCATGGGCACTTGACGACTACGGTTTTCGTATAATCCTGGCACCAAGCTATGCTGATATCTTCTTTAACAACTGCTTCAAGAATGGACTGCTACCGATTGTTCTGGAGCGAGAGATAATCGACGCGCTTTTTCAGGAGGTTGAAGCCAATGATGGCTACCAGCTAGAGGTTGACCTGTCGGCGCAGCTAATCCGCAAGCCCGACGACACGCAACTTGGGTTCGAGGTCGACNCTTTCCGCAAGCGCTGCCTGATCGAAGGCCTAGATGACATNGGCATNACCTTGCAAGATGCGGATTTAATACGAAACTTTGAAGAGCAATGGCGTACGACGGCGCCTTGGTACTTCACCACGCCGGAAGGCGTCTAAAATNCCCCTTCAAAAGTTTTGTATATTCCATAATTACATCAGGTTAAGAGTAATATTTAATGAATAAATTCAATGTAGCCGTCGTCGGTGCTACTGGCGCTGTTGGGGAAGTTCTCATCAGTATTCTAGAAGAACGTGACTTTCCCGTGGATCAACTGTTTCCCTTGGCCAGTGAAAGGTCGGCGGGGTCCACCGTGATGTTCAGAAACAAGCCAGTCATGGTTCAGAACCTTGCTGAGTTCGATTTCTCTCAGACCTCAATTGGATTATTTTCCGCGGGTGGCAGTGTATCTGCGAAATATGCACCGCAAGCCGGCGCCGCTGGCTGTGTTGTCATCGACAATACCTCGCATTTTCGCTACGACGACGACATCCCCCTCGTGGTGCCCGAAGTCAACCCGGAGAAGATTGCCGACTTCACCAGCCGCAATATTATTGCCAACCCAAATTGCTCAACAATTCAGATGCTTGTAGCGCTTAATCCGATTCAAAATGCGGTTGGAATCAAGCGAATCAATGTGGCCACTTACCAGGCTGTATCGGGCACAGGCAAGGCAGCGGTCGAGGAGCTGGCCAAGCAAACAGCGGCCTTGTTAAACGGTCGCGATGTAGAGCATTCGATATATCCAAGGCAGATTGCATTCAACGCCCTGCCACAGATCGATGTGTTCATGGAAAACGGCTATACCAAAGAAGAAATGAAGATGAACTGGGAGACCCGAAAGATATTTGGCGATGACAGTATCGAAGTCAGCGCGACTTGCGTGCGGATCCCAGTATTCTATGGGCATTCTGAGGCCGTGCAGATTGAAACCCACGCGCCTATTGAGGTTGCTGCCGTCCGAAAACTTCTGGAAAAGTCACCAGGAGTGGAGATAATTGACGCCCTTGAGGATGGTGGATACCCCACTGCAGTGCACGATTCTGCGGGCCAGGATTCGGTTTTTGTGGGCAGGCTTCGGCGGGATATCTCATTGCCAAATGGCTTAAATCTCTGGGTAGTATCAGATAACGTTCGTAAAGGCGCCGCGCTAAACTCTATCCAGATTGCCGAGGAGTTGGTAAAAAGCTACTTATAATGAGTACATGCGAGCTATAGTGAAGATTGGTTCTCACTAATGTAGGATTGTTAGTATNANGGATTGATTCTAAGAAAGTGAGATCTCACTATTGGTAAGTTCGGATATGCTTCCAAAAACAACTGAACGGTTATGGGTCTGTTACTAGAATTATTACAATTCTTGGTCAANAAGATTCAGGTGAGAGCTGCAAGGGATTAAAAGGCTATGCTAAGGAAATTTGCTGTCTCGTTTGCTGCGTTGCTATGCAGTGTAGCCTCTCAGGTTTATGCCTTGGAGCTGGGTAACGAAACGGTCGAATCCTACCTAAATCAACCACTAAGAGTTCGTATCGAAGTCCTGGAGTTGGGAGATACCCAACTAGAATATATTTCTGTGCAAGTGGCTTCGGAGGACGACTATGCGCGCAACAACGTGGAGCGGATAGATTTTCTGTCCGACGTCCAATTTCAGATTGAGGCCTCTCCAGACGGCACTTACGTCATACTCACNAGTAACCAGAATGTTCGAGAGCCNGATCTCAGCTTTATACTCGAAACGCGCTGGCCTAACGGGCGCTTGTTAAGTGAACATACGATCCGCCTGGATTTACCTGTATTTGAAGACCAGGCACCTACTGCAAATGGGTTGCGCCAACCAGTAAGTCCCGAACTGCGAGAGCAGGACAGCGCCGACCAATCAACCTCGCCTTCACCTGCTGCGGAACCCCTAGGACGGCGCATAATTGAAATCAGCGATGCTGACACCTTGTTTAGCATTGCGCGGCAAGTTCGTCCCGATGCCTCAGTAACCCTTCAGCAAACCATGCTGGCAATTCAAGCCCTTAATCCCGAGGCCTTCATCGATGACAACATCAACCGCTTGCGCAGCGGTCAGGTGCTGCGTGTCCCCAGCAGGGAGGAGATTGAGACTACTGATGCGTCGACGGCTGCTTCTGAAGTGGTGAGGCAAAATCAGGCGTTTGCAGATCTGCAACCATTAGCCGCACTCGCACAGGACGAGCCGGATACGCAGGCTGAGTCGCAAGCTCAATTAAGTGTCATCACCGCTGAGGATGCTGCAATCGATGCGACTTCTGGCGCTGGCGAGCTTGACGATGAGCAGAATGCTGAACTGGATCGCCGCATTGCCGAATTGGAGAGCCAGTTAGCACTGCGACAAGAAGAGGCTGATCGCACTCGCTTAGAGCGTGAAGAGCTGGACTCGCGTNTGGCTGACTTGGAAGCACAGATCGAGGCTTCACTGGAAATAATTCGGTTGCNGGACATNCAGCTCGCTCAGCTGCAGGAATCACTTGCGGAAGCCGCCGCAGAGGCGTCCCTGGCAGCAACCCAGGCAGAGATTGACGCAGCGCGGGCGCAACCGGCTAAAGATGACATCATGCGCACTCTGACGCGCAATAACATGGTCACATTGTTCGGCGCAGCGCTGGTGATCTTGCTACTCGTTGGCTTGCTTTTGTGGCGCAACAGAGCCGCGGCCATTGATGAAGAAGAGCACGCGAGGCTGGGNCAGCANAATTTCGCTAGTGNTCAAGACCAAGTCACCNCAGCAGACACNGGTCCCGAGCAGTCTGTGAGTCATAAGGCTGAAGCTGAGGAGAACAATCTTGAACAGGAGTTGGAGNAAATCCTGGTGTCTGGGGGCAGCGGGGCCGAGATGCTCACAGAGGCTGGCGATNCCGCCGGGANTGAAAAGGNCATAATAGCCGAAGCAGATTTGCTGATTCAGCAACAGAAATATGGGCAGGCCGCTAGTATGTTGCGACAGTCACTGGATGCTGACCCTGCTGATCATGATGTGCGATTGAAACTGGCGGAAGCNCAAGCCTTACAGGATGATCTTGCTGCATTCGAAGAGCAAGCAGATGTCCTTGCGGATGAGCGCAGCTCCATCCTGGACCGGGAAGTGAGNAGCCTGACGGGAAAGNCAAGCGCCANCACTGCAGCANCTGNATCGCCAAGAGCACAGGAGTCTGGGGGTGACGCGGGCACCAAATTTGAAGGCTTTGTCGANAGAAAAGACGCTGCCGGGACATCAGCGGCGGGACGAGCAGACTCCCCTGAAGAGAGAAAAAGGGATGACGACACTGCCTCATTCCTTGATGATCTGGGCTTTGGCCTGGATGCTNTTGATGCCGATGAGTTNGAGTTTTCTGATGAAATCGCTAAGGCGGGTAATNACAGTGACAAGNCTGTANCNGATGGTATCGATGACGATGAATCCAGTCTCGGCGCCGACCTGGATATGACCTTCGATCTCGGTACCNTCGAAGATCTTGTGAATTCGCAAGAGCAGCGCGAAGATCAACAAGAGGATAAACAGGTAGAGCAACAAATAGGGCAGCCAGGCTCAACTGAGCCGGAAGATCGAGAGACTAATGATGAAATTTCTCTTTTCGATGAGTCGCCTAAAGTTGACGGGGCAGCTGAAAAAACCGAAGTAGTGGAAGAGGATGACCTCGACAATCTGGGGTTCCTGTCAGATGATGAGATTGAAATCGAATCCGTGGATGGCGTTGAAGAAGTAAACATCATGTCCAACGATGATGAAGCTGCCACCAAACTTGAACTTGCCTACGCCTATCAAAAGATGGGTGATGCGTATGGTGCCCGTGAAATCCTGCAGGAAGTCATCGCTGAAGGTAACGAAGCCCAGGCGGAAGAAGCAAGAGGGCTGTTGGTGGGCCTTGATGACGCCGACTAAACGCTACCGTTAATACGACATACCTTTAAACCGTGGAAACAATTAGCTGACTAGCTAATCACCTGCCAACTCATTCCTTCAGGCAGTAATCTAATAATGGTGAACAAGCCCCTCGCGATCAGTGGACCCCAAAAACGCATCGTACTTGGCCTCGAATACGATGGTTCGGTCTTCTCTGGATGGCAAAAACAAGCCTCACCTGCGCAAAACACTATTCAAGAAAACCTTGAACACGCACTCTCGCAGGTAGCCGATGAGCGTATCAGTACAGTGTGTGCTGGCCGCACAGATTCTGGTGTTCATGCTACGTGCCAGGTAATACACTTTGATACGACTATAGATCGAGGCGAAAATGCTTGGACTCGAGGCGTTAACAGTCTGCTGCCGAAGGGAGTGCGGGTAACTTGGGCAAAAAATGTTGACCCCGAGTTTCATGCAAGGTTCACGGCGCAAGCCAGGCGTTATTGCTACGTCATTCAGAGCAGCCGAATTGAGCCTGCTATTTTTTCCGGCAAGGTCACCCACGTCAGAAGAGAGCTTGATGTTGCTGCGATGCACCGGTCTGCACAGGCATTGCTTGGAGAGCAGGATTTTTCTGCCTTCAGAGCTGCAGGTTGCCAATCAAATAATCCTCATAGAAATGTGAGCTCAGTTGCGGTAACGGCTTGCAATGGGCTTATAGTCATAGATATCTGTGCAAATGCTTTTCTCCAGCATATGGTTCGGAACATTACCGGGTCGCTGCTGGATGTTGGTGCAGGTATAGAGAGCGAATGCTGGATAGCAGAGTTGTTGCTAGACAGGGACCGTTCGAAAGCGGGTGCGACGGCCCCGTCCGACGGACTTTACCTGGTCGCGGTGAAATATCCGGATGCCTATCAGGTAAACAGCGGCCCCAAGTTTCCGTTGATTATCAGCGCCTATCAATAGGCGAAAAGGATTGAATTTGCTAGAATTTGAACTTTCTTGAGTACCCAAACCTACCTTGCCTGAAGTCTGGATAAAAATCTGCGGTCTTACCCGGTCTGAGGATGCCCAGAATGCTGCGGCGCTTGGGGCGAATGCTCTGGGTGTGGTTATTTACCCACCTAGCTCAAGGGCGATTTCACCTGACCAGCTGTCCGATATTTTTGCTGGAGTAGGTCCTGAAACCCAACGTGTCGCCTTGTTTGTGGACCCAGAAGAGGATCTGGTTAATAACGTGTTGGCATCAGAGTGCATCGATCTTCTGCAGTTCCACGGAAATGAAGATCAGGATTTTTGCGAAAGTTTTGGCCTCCCCTACGTTAAGGCGATACGTGTCAGGAACGCTACTCAGGCTTTAGAAGAAATCGCAGCGCACCCTGCAGCGCAGAAAATTCTGCTGGATAAGTATGTTGTGCATGCACCGGGTGGGACCGGACAGACTTTAGATTGGGACATAGCTGCTAAACTAGTTGAGGTCAGCGCTATACCAATCGTGCTGGCTGGCGGTCTCAATGAAAAAAACGTGGTTGCCGCGCTGAAATCTGTGCGACCCGCAGGTGTTGATGTGAGCTCTGGCGTTGAACAACGCCATGGCATCAAGAGCATTAAAAAATTGAAGTCTTTTTTACAAGGAGTAAGAAGTGTCTGAGAGCATGTCTGAATTTGGGACCGGCACAACAGGATTTGATGGCCCCGACTCCACTGGTCATTTTGGACCATATGGCGGCATATTTGTTGGCGAGACCCTTATTGCTGCGGTGGAAGAACTTGCCCAAGTTTACCAGGAGTTATCTAACGATGATGCTTTTTGGGCAGAGTACGATTCTGAACTGAAACACTATGTGGGCAGACCTTCGCCACTCTATTTTGCGGAGAGGCTGACTGCAGCCAGTGGGGGCGCAAAAATTTACTTGAAGCGCGAAGATCTTAATCATACCGGTGCTCATAAGGTAAACAATACGATTGGCCAGGCGCTTTTGGCCAAACATATGGGAAAGACCCGCATAATCGCTGAAACAGGTGCTGGACAACATGGTGTCGCCAGCGCAACAGTTGCGGCGCGACTAGGGCTTGAATGCCATGTTTACATGGGTGCAGAAGACGTGGTGCGACAGGCCCCAAATGTCTATCGCATGAAGTTGCTTGGTGCCAATGTGGTGGCGGTCGAGTCTGGTTCCCGTACCTTGAAGGATGCGATGAATGAGGCTCTGCGTGACTGGGCGACCAACGTGGATAATACTTATTATATTATTGGCACTGTGGCGGGTCCCCATCCTTACCCGCAGCTGGTGCGGGATTTTCAGTGCATTATTGGACGGGAAACCAAGGCCCAATCATTGGAAATGTTTGGCAAATTACCTGACGCGCTAGTGGCCTGTGTAGGCGGCGGTAGCAATGCTATTGGCTTGTTTCACCCTTTTCTTGAAAATAAACAGGTTGCGATGTTTGGGGTAGAAGCCGGCGGCAAGGGCCTTGAGACAGGAGCGCACGCGGCACCATTAAGTGCAGGCAAACCTGGCGTGCTGCATGGGAATCGTACCTATCTTATGACTGACGAGGGCGGCCAGATTCAAGAAACCCACTCGGTTTCCGCGGGTCTGGACTACCCAGGCGTAGGCCCGGAGCATGCCTGGCTAAAGGATCTGCAGCGGGTCAATTATGTCGCTGCTACTGATGAAGAGGCCATGCAGGCCTTTCACAAGCTAACTCGACTGGAAGGTATTATCCCCGCTCTGGAGACCAGTCACGCTATAGCGTTTGCCATGGATCTCGCCGCCAGTATGGGCCCTGATAAGAATATTGTTATTAACCTGTCGGGCCGCGGGGATAAAGATATCGAAACCGTTGCCCGCATTGAAGGCATGAAGTTGTAGTCTGGGTTGAGCAACAATGAGCCGAATCAAGTCAATCTCGGAGACTGCCGCGGCGCAAGGCCGCAAATTACTCATTCCGTATCTCGTCGCGGGAGACCCGGATCTGGGCCACAGCCTGGGCCTCATGCATGAGCTGGTAAGGCAAGGTGCGGATATCATTGAACTTGGTATTCCATTTAGTGATCCGGCCTCTGATGGCCCAGTCATCCAGCGTGGCGTGGAGCGCGCGCTGGCTGGCGGCACCAGTCTGGCGGACACCCTAAAATTAGTCAGTCAGTTCCGCGAGCAGGATAGTCAAACGGGCATCGTCCTGATGGGATATCTCAATCCAATTGAAATCATGGGTTATGGGCGGTTTGTGGCTGCTGCATCGGAGGTCGGCATAGATGGTTTGCTGGTAGTGGATATGCCGCCGGCAGAGTCTAGTGAGCTGCACCAAAGGCTCCACGAAGCGAATCTGGACTCGATTTACTTGGTAGCGCCAACTACCAGTGCAATCAGGGCTAAGGCCATTACCGAGGTCTGCTCTGGTTATCTTTACTATGTTTCCCTTAAAGGGGTGACAGGCGCAGCGCTGATGGACCATGAATCAGTCGCTAGTAGCATTAATGAATTACGCAAGCTTACCGACCTACCCATTGCGATAGGCTTTGGGATAAAGGATGCGGACAGTGCGGCTGCCATGGGTCGCCTTTCAGACGGTATAATCATCGGTAGTGCGCTGGTTGAGCGTATAGCCGACATGTCGCCAGGGGCCGTGAACGAATCGGACTTGGTGCGCAGTTGTGAGGTGATCGGCGCAGCTAGGGCGGCGCTGGACGGTCTGCAGGAAGACAAGGCGGCTAGCTTATAGCAATCGTGTGATTTTTTAAGGAATATGAATTGAACTGGATCGACAAAATATTGCCTTCGATCTCCACCGCAGGTGGTGAAAGCAAGAAATCGACAGTCCCGGAAGGGGTGTGGAAGAAATGCCCGCGCTGCGATGCCATGCTCTATCAGAAATCCCTATCGGAAAATCACGATGTTTGCCCAAAGTGCGACCATCATCTGCGGATTACTGCGCGGCGTCGCCTTGAACTTTTCCTTGATGCTTATGGCCAAGAGGAACTTAGCGCTGAGTTAGAGCCGGTCGACCTGCTCAAATTTAAAGATCTGAAACGCTATAAAGACCGGCTCTCAACCGCGCAAAAAAGCACCGGCGAAAAAGATGCCCTGATTGTTATCAAAGGAACTATAAATGATGTGTCCGCCGTGGTTGCAGCCTTCGAATTTGGTTTCATCGGCGGCTCAATGGGAGCGGTGGTTGGTGAAAAATTTGTTCAGGCAATCAATACCTGCTTAAAGCGGGGCTTACCACTAATTTGCTTCTCAACCAGCGGCGGTGCCCGCATGCAGGAGGCGCTGGTATCCTTAATGCAGATGGCAAAAACTTCTGCGGCACTCGAAAAGATGCGCGAGCAGGGGCTGCCCTACATTTCCGTACTCGTAGATCCTGTTTATGGCGGTGTTTCTGCCAGTCTGGCCATGCTCGGTGACATTAACATTGCCGAGCCAAATGCCCTAGTTGGTTTTACCGGGCCTGATGTGATCCGTCAGACGGTGCGCGTAAAGCTTCCGGAAGGCTTTCAACGCAGTGAATTTCTGTTGGAACATGGCGCAATAGATATGATTGTGCACCGCCGTGACATGCCCGACCGCATCGCTTCAATCCTCGGTAAACTCATGCACTTTCGTAACCGCACCGCTGTGCCTGTTAACGACGCTGAGTCGGGTGGATCGACTAATCCCGCTGAACCAGCGTCGCCCGCCGACCCGGCCTGACAGACAATTCTTGATGAATTTAACGCAGTGGCTGGAATTTATTGGGCAGGTGCATCCGCGGGAGATCGAATTGGGTCTTGAGCGCAGTCGGCGCGTAGCTGCGCGATTGGGTATCAAGAAAGCGCCTTCGGTCATTACCGTGGCAGGAACCAACGGCAAAGGCACGATAGTCGGTGTCATGGAACAGTGCCTGTGCCAATTTGGCATTGCCACGGGTTGCTATACCTCTCCCCACATCGACAGTTTCAATGAACGGATACGTGTGCAGGGCAAGCAAGCCAGCGATCTAGTAATTTGTGACGCCTTTGCCCAGATTGAGGCGGTTCGTGGTGACGTGACTTTAAGTTACTTTGAATTTGCTACCCTGGCGGCACTGTTAATATTTCAGCAGCAGGAGGTCGAGGTTGCGCTGCTTGAGGTTGGACTGGGCGGCCGACTTGATGCGGTAAACATTATAGATCCTGATGTCAGCGTTATCGCGACTATCGGCCTTGATCATCAGGATTGGCTTGGCCATGACCGCGAAAGTATTAGCCTTGAGAAAGCGGGTATTCTCAGAGCTGGGGGTTGGTTTGTGTGTGCCGACTCCAACCCGCCAGCAGCACTGCAGAACCAAGCTGCACTACTTAATTGCAGATCGCTTTACGTTGGCAGGCATTTTTCCATTCAGCACCAGGACGACAGTTCTCCTTGTTGGCACGGCCAGACCAGTGATGGGGTAGACCTCACATTTGCTTTAACTCCCTTTCCGGGACTACTTGCTGATAATGTTGCTGCAGCGGCCCAGGCATTGGTGATCAGCGGCTTAGATGTGGACTGGATATCGCGTGCGGTTGCACTCAGAATAGACGCGATTCCTGGCAGGCAGGAACTGCGCAGGGATTGCGATAGCGGGTGTCGGGTGCTCTTAGATGTGGCTCATAACCCGCATGCAATAGCTGCTCTGGTCAGCAGAGTGGCGGAATTGCGTGATTCAGGGCAAGTGTTGGGAAAAATCCGGACCGTATTGGCCTTTATGGGCGACAAAGATGTCGATTCAATGCTCGACGCTTTAGAATCCACCATCGACTTCTGGTATATTACACAGGTCGAA
>NYWC01000028.1 GCA_002684935.1 Gammaproteobacteria bacterium | reverse complement strand
TGGGGCAATGAATATACTGATCACCGGGACCACTTCCGGCATCGGTCACAAACTTGCGCAGGACTATCTTGAAGACGGCCACACAGTATACTGCTGCGGCCGAAACGCCGCTATGCTGGCCGATTTAATCGATCCATTTGGGCATCGCGCCATCCCTCTCAAATTTGATGTTCAGAGCCTTGATGACTGCAAGCAAGCGCTTGGGGCAGTTCCCGACTTGGACATCGTGATTCTAAACGCCGGAACCTGTGAATTCATCGACGCCATGGACTTTGATGCGCAGAGCTTCGAGCGAGTGATAAATGTTAACCTGCTTGGCATCGCTAATTGCTTGGAAGTTCTTATTCCGAGACTTAGTGCCGGCAGCACACTGTCCTTGATGGGCAGCAGTTCTAGCTACCTGCCATTGCCGCGAGCCGAAGCGTACGGCGCCTCTAAGGCGGCCACAGAGTATCTGGCAAAGACCCTGGCCATCACCTTGAAGAAGGCAGGTATCCGTGTCAGTTATATTGCCCCCGGGTTCGTGGAAACGCCGCTAACCGACCTGAATGATTTTCCCATGCCGATGCGCGTGGACGTNGAGTANGCATCACGCCACATTCGCAAGGGTATTGCCANGGGNAAAAATGAAATACACTTCCCNAGACTGTTCACAGGTATGCTGAAATCGCTCTCGCTNTTGCCTTTCGCCATGCAGCGACTCTTNNTAGCCAGAATGACCACTCGACANTAATCTNAAAATAACACTTCACCATNAATAAACACTTGGGGTCTTAATTAGACTCATGTCATCGCAACGAATAGCTATAGTGGGAAGCGGCATTGCCGGCCTCACTGCTGCCCATTTACTTGCCCGCAAACATGACGTTAGTGTGTTCGAAGCCAATGATTACATCGGTGGTCACACCCATACTGTCCCGGTCGAGATGGCGGGCGAGCAGTATGAAATCGATACCGGTTTCATTGTATGCAATGACCGCAACTACCCTAATTTTCTGAAGTTCATGGACCAGCTCAATGTCTCTCTGCATCCGACGGAAATGAGTTTCAGTGTCCGCAATGATAGTGAGAACCTTGAATACAACGGCCACAGCCTGAATACGCTGTTTGCACAACGGAAAAACCTGTTGCGCCCCCAGTTCATTCGCCTGGTCTCTGACATTCTCAGTTTCAACAAGGCCAGCAAGGCTGCCATTGCGCAGCAGCAGATTGAAGACATCACCCTTGATGAGTTTCTCGCACAGCAAAATCTTGGCGACCGCCTGCGACTAAATTACCTGTTACCCATGGTTGCAGCAATCTGGTCCTGCAGCGTCGAGCAAGCTGGCCAGTTCCCACTCGCGTTCTTTCTGCGCTTTTTTCTAAACCATGGTCTTTTGGACATCAAGAATCGACCGCAGTGGTATGTCCTCAAGGAAGGCTCCCACGCCTACATAGCGCCAATGACAGACAGCTTCCGGGATCGCATCAGGTTGAGCTCCCCAGTGCGAGCTGTCACTCGCGATGAAGCTTCAGTGAGCCTGACAACCGCTGCAGGCACAGAAACCTTTGACCAGGTAATTTTTGCCTGTCACAGCGATCAGGCCCTGGCGCTTCTGCAGGATGCTTCAGATCAGGAAAATGAAGTACTTGCCGCCATCGCTTATCAGGATAATAGCGTGATCCTGCATACCGATGTAGGCCTGATGCCGAAGCGAAAACTGGCCTGGGCCAGCTGGAATTTCCTGGCAGGTGAAACCGCAACCCATGAACTGCCGCTGGTCACCTACAGCATGAACATTCTGCAAGGCGTTCAGAGCCCGGAGCCTTTCCTGGTCTCACTCAACGCCAAAAACAAGATCGATCCTGACAAGATTTTGCAGGAGTTCGTATATGCTCATCCTGTATATTCCGCAACCTCCAGCGTAGCCCAAGCGCGCCGTAACGAAATTTGCGGCCATAAGCGCACGCACTTCTGCGGGGCCTACTGGTACAACGGTTTTCACGAGGATGGGGTACGTAGCGCGCTGGATGTAGCAAAGCGGTTCGGAGAATCACTGTGAACGTAACCCCCGCCAACGAAAGCACCTCTGAGCAGTTAGAGAGTGCGGCATTCGAAGGCACTGTGCGTCACCGCAGGTTCCTTCCTACCCAGCACGAGTTTGAATACCCCATCCATATGTTCCTGCTAAAAGCAGAGGAGATTCCTGATCTCACGCAGCGATTCTGGCAGCTGGGAAAACAGTGGTATCGCTGGGCCCGGTTTAAACGCGAAGACTATATAGGCAGCACAGGCGAGATTGCAGCCAGTGTTAGATCAAAAATAGCCAAGCTTGCCGGACAGCCGGTCACCCAGATTGAAGGCGATGTTTTCTGCCTGGTCCACCTGCGCTATTTTGGCTTCTACTTCAGCCCGCTCAACGTCTATTACCTCAGACAAGACGGCAAATATACTTATCAGTTGGCCGAAGTTAGCAATACGCCCTGGCACGAGCGGCATTACTATTTGCTGGATCTGAACAAGCTTGAGCCCCACGCGAAAGAATTCCATGTGTCACCGTTTAACCCCATGCAGCAAAGCTATCACTGGCGCATACAAGCACCTTCAGATGAACGCTGTTCAGTTCACATTGCCGTGCATGATCGCAATCAATCCGAACAGAAAGTATTCGATGCAACGCTGAGCTTGAAGCGCGTCGAGTTAAACCAAAGGGAATTGAGTCGCGTATTATGGAAAACTCCATGCCAAACCTTAAGTCTGGTGTCGGGGATTTACTGGCAGGCACTGCGGCTTCTTTGGAAGCGCACCCCGCTTTACAAACACCCGAAAAAACACTGCAACAAAACGGACTCAAAGACGGAAGAGGGTACTGCATGAATCGCGACGACATGAGCCTGAACGCAGATCAACAACTCAGACCGACCAATCACTCACCGAGGTCTGTAGAAATCCTGCGCACCGTGCTTATCAAAGTGCTAAGCCATGCCACAGAAGGCCATTTTTTGCTGCGAGAACAGGGGCATCTTATTGCCGAGGTGGGTGACAAGCATGCGCCACTGCAAGCCGAGGCNAATATTGTCGATACCCGCGCCTACGTCAGGGCACTGCTAGGCGGCAACACCGCGGCCGGCGAAGCCTTTGTCGATGGTTGGTGGACTTCTCCCGACATTACTAAAGTCACCCAATTCTTCGCCCGCAATCTCGGCATGATGGATTACTGGGGCAGCCGCTTTGGCTGGTTGCTTAAACCCTTAAGTCTGGCCCGATCCATGATGCGCGCTAATTCCCGTAGTCAGGCCAAGAAAAACATTCTCGCGCACTACGATTTGGGCAATGATCTTTACCAAACCTTCCTTGATCCGCGCATGCAGTATTCCTCTGCGATCTACGACTCGCCGACGGAAAGCCTTGCGGCGGCCCAGATCAATAAGCTAGCCCGAATCTGTGAGCAGTTGCAGCTAAGTAAAGACGATCATTTGCTGGAAATCGGCACAGGATGGGGTGGATTGGCCATTTTTGCTGCCAAGCACTACGGCTGTAAGGTCACCACCACGACAATCTCCGATGAACAACTCAACTATGCCAAACAGCAGGTCGAGGCCGCCGGCCTCAGCGACCAGATCACCCTGCTGGACCAGGACTATCGCTTACTAGAAGGTCAGTACGACAAGATCGTGTCGATAGAGATGATCGAAGCTGTGGGCAAGAAATACTTACCCGGCTTCTTCAAGAAACTTAATGATCTGCTCAAACCTAACGGCCTGATGATGCTGCAGGCGATCACCATTGCGGATCAGCGCTACCAGGAATACAGTCGTAACGAAGACTTTATCCAGAAGCACATTTTCCCTGGCGGTTTCCTGCCATCAATGAAGCTGATGACAGAAATTATGGCGGACAAGACAGAATTGATAGTTAGGAACGTATTGGATATCGGCCGGGACTACGCGCAAACCCTGGCGCACTGGCGCGAAGCCTTTCTCGCCAACAGGCCGGCGCTGCAGGCACGCGGCTACGATGAAAAATTCTGCAACCTCTGGCTCTACTACCTTGGATATTGTGAAGGCGGATTCTTGGAGCGACGCATTAGCACCGTGCAGTTACTGGCCAGTAAGGCGCCTCACCGCGAGGGCGAAAAGGCCTGACGAGACTGAGGTTTCGCACGATGCTGCGTGTACTGCTTTCCAAAACCTTCAATATTATTGCCTTCAACCTGACCTGGCTGGCCTGCGTGGTGGGTCGAGATGATTATCTTTGGCTGGCGGCGCCGGCCGTGTTTGTGTATGTCATCCTGCTCGCAAGGCATCAGGTTATTGAACTCAAAAGATTACTGCCCTTGATTGCCATAGGCATCAGTATTGACGTGCTGCTGACCGCCCTGGGTATCTTTCAATTCGAGGCTGGCCTTTTCGGTGCTGGCAGACTGCTGATTCCAGCATGGCTAATGGTGCTATGGGTAGCCTTCTCAACGACTCTGTTCCTGTCTCTGCGGATGATTGGACGCTACAAAATACTTGCAGCCTTATGCGGCGCGCTGGTGATTCCGTTTAACTACGCGATCGGAGAAAGACTTGGTGCAGTCTCATTTAGTGGCGCCTATCCCCTTGCTTTACTGAGCATGAGCGCGATTTGGATCGTCGCACTACCCTTATTCTATATGATTGCCGACGGGAAATTAGAGAGATTTAATGTTACGACTTAGTTGCCTGATCCTGACCCTGCTGTTAGCCACCNCCAGCTCAGCCAATGTCACGGCTGAGCTCAATCAGGTAGGTAACGCCACTCTCAAAGTGATGTTCTGGACCATCTATGACAGCTACCTGTTCAGCAAGGATGGTGTCTATCGCGGGGTTGAACCGGAGTTGGCGTTGCGCATCGATTATCGACGCAACATTAAACAGGATGACTTGATTGATCGAACTCGAAAGGAATGGCGAAAACAGGGGGTTTATGTTGACAGCAGCGAAACCTGGCTGCAGCAGCTGGACACTTTTTGGCCTGATATCAAGCGCGGCGATCAAATTGTGCTGCGCGTGAATGCAGAGTTAGCCAGCGAATTCTTTTTCAATGGCGAGCTTATTGGAAGTGTTGTTGACCCAATGTTTACTCGACGCTTCCTGTCGATCTGGTTATCCGAGAAAAGCAGTTATCCTCACTTGCGCAATCAATTGGTGGGGCTTAGTTAGGCTCAGGCAATAATTAGCTATCCGGTCTAATAAGCATCAGNCAATCAGATAGGGTTTAAGCGCNTCGAAACGNTAATCTATCTCGGCAATTTGCTGCGGACTAAAACTATAATCACCCCGGCGTGACTTGGTAATCTTGAAAATTCCTCTTTTTTGCATGACGTAAAGCCTGACACCGGGGATCAAATTATCCAGATTTTGGATTAACAGTAACCGTGCATAGCAATCNCGCAACTCGGCCTCGTCTCCCCGCTCATAGAGTTGCCACATCCTNGCATACACATCGGCATACATCGCACCACCGGTCATGACACCATCAGTGCCAATGCGCATTTCATAGAGCCAGCCTCTTCCGAGGGTGGCACCAAATATGCTGCGAATGGGGTCAGGCTGGTATCCCTGTAAAGCCAGCATGCGCTCATGCACCCGCCCAAACTCCTCTTTGATATAACCACATTGCGGAAACTCCACGGCCAAATCAACCAGAAAATCGATGGTGAGTTCGATGTCCGGGCCGCCACTGGTTTGAACAAAAATCGGGCGCTCAGTGATCTCACACAGTGCTGCATAGTAGTCACGAATATCAGACAGCGATTGAGCAGTAGTAGGAGGAATCGCGATCATGCCATCGGGCTCCAGACCTTCGGCAATCCTGGCATACTCGAGCATACCTGCGGTGTCTTCTGCCTGCACCCCAAGCACCAGCACCATACCAGTGTCGTGATTGGCTTCTGCCAGCACTTCGAATCCGCGGATCCGCTCTTTCTGCGACAAGTATCGCTGTTCGCTAGAATTTTGCGGCCACACCAAACCCTGAACGCCACAGCGCGCACAGAACTGCACCTCTTTGGCAAGATCTTCATAGTCGACTTCGCCTGCTTCGGTATAAGGCGTCGACAGTATCATCAGTGCGCCGCGCATCCTGTTTTCCGTCGCAGCGAATAAGTGTCGAGCTTGAAGAAATGGCAATGAAGATAGGGCGATCATTGCCTGACGGCGTGTGAGAGAGGAAGGTTTTGCCATAGTAAGTATCCTGTCTAGTTTTTGTTGTTTCTTCTGAGGTTTAATAAATTATGTTTTCGCTCTCACACTCATTTTCTTCTAATTCTTCTAGGCTAATTTCAACGTCAAGTTGAACCGCTCTCGACCACCCACCACCCTTTTCAGTGTTTCTCTTATTATTTCTGGCTACCCACTTTTATCCGCATGGTCAGCTCATGATCAACGACACCAACGTTCTTGTCTAACATTTCACGCGCGCTGAGTTGCTTACTTTCCACAATCTCCAGCTCTTCTTCGGAGTCATCGCTTAAGCCGTTGCGAAACACTCGGACGCAGTTGTTCACGGCCTCGGTGTAGCTGGAATTGGTTTCTGCCAGCAACTCGTCAAGCTGCTCTTTTGTCTGTAACACGAGTTCATCGACAACAGTTTCCGACGCAGGGCATCACAAAAATCGATATCAAATATCTCGACGAAGGCGCGAGCGATATAGATTTCGAGGTTGTCACGGAAGTGTTTGGAGCGAACCGTGTTATTCGCAAAGAAGTCATCGATAATCTCGATGTTCCTCTTATTAGATTCGAGAAATTGATCGCCGTCATCCGGATCCGATGGGAGATTGGATTTGATAGCCGGATGTTCTTCGCTAATATCTGACAGATAGAGGTCCACAGTACAGGCCACATTTGCGCACTTGGCGCCATTCATGGTGTTCCACGCGCGCTAGTAGGACCACTTAACGATGCTACTAGCTACTGGATGAATAGCCATAAAACGACGGACGCATATCAAAAATCTCATCTAGACTTAACCTGCTGGTGACGCAATCTTCTCGAGGGTGCGTAATAGGGGCCTGGTCATGACTGCACAGCACCAAAGCGCCAATCCCCGAGACTATGCCCTCCCCAGACAAGTTTCAACACCCTTTATTGGCAGCTGCTTCATAAATGCTTTTCTCCAACGCACGAATTTTGGTTAGAATCGGGTAAAACACCAAGAATGGAGCGTCACCCATGACCAAGCCGTCTCACGCGAAACTCCTCCCCCTGCCGACAATTACGGCACTGCTATTGGCCTGTGGCGAACAATCCGCCACAATCGACAGCGACACGTCACCATCCGGGTCTCCTGATTCAGCGCTCACCCGAGTAAATGCAACAGAGCAGACCGCGCCCGGTTCCTTTGCCAGCGCGGGCAACGGCGCGCAGAATGGTGAGTGGCAGGCCTATGGCGGCGATATTGGCAGCACCAAATACACGTCGCTGGATAGTATCAACCTCGATAACGTGGGTGACCTTGAGCTCGCGTGGCGACGGCCCGCACTTGACCAGTACTATTTCGATATCAATCCTAACCAGCGTTATACCAACAGCTGGAATGCCGCACCCGTAATTGTCGACGGCATAGCCTATATCACTAATGGTGTTGGGCTGGTTGAAGCCTTTAATCCCGGTACCGGAGAAACCCTCTGGACCCAGGAACCCCCAGGCGGCGCAGATGGTCTTCCAGGCGCCCCAACTCGCGGGGTCGCATTCTGGCAAGAAAGCGATGAAGCGCGCGTATTTGTGCAACGTGGTACTTTTTT
>NYWC01000003.1 GCA_002684935.1 Gammaproteobacteria bacterium | reverse complement strand
AAAGGCGCATTCGAAGACAAGTTTCGCCAGTTGGATGAAGTATTGCCCACGGCAAATGTCTATCGCAACGCCGGCGGTGCGCCGGGTCATGAGTATTGGCAGCAGGAGGTTGATTACAATATAGACGCGACTCTGGATGAGGACAATCAGCGCCTTTCCGCCACGGAGCTCATTACCTACCGCAACAATTCTCCTGACACCCTAACTTATCTCTGGTTCCAGCTGGACCAGAATCGCTTCCGCTCCGATTCTATGGCGGCAATGACTGGCACCTTTAACGGCAGTAGCCCGGATGCCGACAGCAACGATCCGGCACGAATCAGTCTTGGTCAACTGCGCGGTCTTCAGTACCAGGAGGATGCTGATCTGGGGCATCGCATCAATGCTGTCTCCGACAGTCGTGAAAACGCCCTGGTGCACACCGTTGTGGGAACCCTGATGCGAGTCGATCTTGCCGAGCCGTTGGAGTCTGGTGATGAGGTCGATCTGCGCATAGATTTTGAATACAACATTGTTAACGGTGATGTGCTGCGTCCCCGTGCCGGCTATGAGCACTTCCCGGACGATGAGCGTGAAGGCGGCAACTATATCTTCGCACTAGCGCAGTGGTTTCCTCGACTGGTGGCGTACACAGACTACGAGGGCTGGACCAATAAGGAATTCCTTGGTTCTGGTGAATTCACGCTGGAATTTGGTGACTACGAGGTTTCCATGACGGTGCCTGCAGACCACATTGTATCGGCGACTGGTGAACTGCAAAACCCCAATGACGTGCTCACTCGTGAACAGCGTGACCGGCTGAGAGCGGCAGAGACTGCTGAACGACCGGTTTATATCGTGACGCCGGAAGAGGCGCTGGCAAACGAGGCTGAAGGAAGCAACCAGACTGCGACTTGGCGCTTTGCCGCTGAGAACGTGCGCGATTTCGCCTGGTCTTCCTCTCGCAAGTTTATCTGGGATGCCAAGGGGCATACGCAACCGGGTGCTGATCAGGAGTTGGTCATGGCCATGTCGTTCTATCCCAAAGAGGGTGGTTCCCTGTGGTCAGATTATTCTACCGAGGTAGTGATTCATACGCTGGATGTTTACAGCCGTTTTTCATTCGATTATCCCTATCCCACTGCCCAATCTGTCAACGTGGGCTTCGTTGGGGGTATGGAATACCCCATGATCACCTTCAATGGGCCTCGCACAGAGTTGCAGGATGATGGTTCACGGACTTACTCCCTGGCGGAAAAGCGATTCCTGATCGGCGTAGTGATTCATGAAATTGGACACTTCTATTTTCCCATGATTGTGAACTCCGATGAACGCCAGTGGACCTGGATGGATGAGGGGCTGAACAGCTACCTGGATTCAGTGGCTGGCCGCGAATGGGATGCAGAAATTCCCTGGGGCGTTGAGCCACGCTACATCACCGATTATATGGCATCCCAAAACCAGGTGCCGGTGATGACACAGTCGGACAGCGTACTGCGTCTTGGTCCGAATGCCTATTCCAAGCCGGCAACAGCTATCAACATCCTGCGTGAAACCATCATGGGGCGCGAGCTGTTTGATTTCGCATTCAAGGAGTACTCCAGACTGTGGGCCTTCAAGCGTCCGACGCCAGCTGATTTCTTCCGCACAATGGAAGAAGCGTCCGGCATCGATCTAGACTGGTTCTGGCGTGGTTGGTTCTATACAACGGATCACGTTGATATCTCACTCGACCGTGTTTACCAGATGCGCATGGATACTGAAGATCCGGATATCGACTTTAGTCGCCAGCGCGAGTTTGAGAAGTCTCTGCCCCCAAGCCTCTACGTCGAGCGCAATCGTGCGGAAGGCCTGCTGACCTGGGTTGAGCGTAATCCAGACGTCAGGGATTTTTATGACGATAATGATCAGTTCACCGTGACCAATGTTGAGCGCAACCGCTACAACAGCTTTCTCGAAGGATTGGAAGACTGGGAACGTGAAGTGCTGGATCGTGCGATTTCCGAAGACCTTAGCTACTACATTATGGAGTTCTCAAACCATGGTGGCCTGGTTATGCCAATCATTCTGCAGTTCGACTTTGCCGATGGCAGCAGCGAGGAATTGCGTCTTCCTGCAGAGATCTGGCGGCGTTCGCCCAGAGCGGTGAAGAAACTCGTAGTCACTGAGAAGGAAATTGTCAGCGTGACTGTTGACCCGCTGCAAGAGACTGCAGATGTGGACATCGAGAATAACTATTATCCCCGCCGCATCATTCCTTCGCGGATTGAGTCTTTCAAGTCCCAGGGTGGGGGCAGTCTGGTTGGTCGCGATATCATGCAGGACATCAAGACTGAATTGGAGACAGATGAAGAAGAGGATGAGGATACTGAACAGTAACTCACTCACCAGCACCCATACCCGCCGGCTGCACCCAGCAGTCTTCTGGGTATGGGCGATCTGTGCCTGCCTGATCGCCAATCCTGGAAGTCTTGCACACCAGCAGAAAAATGCGGTCACTCGAATTCTTTTCAATGAGAATACCGGCAATATCGAAGTCATGCACCGCTTCTTCATTCATGATGCCGAGCACGCCGCTGGCGTTATTTTTGGCGAGCGCCAGACGCTGGTTGAATCCAGCGAATCCAGGCAGCTCTTTAGTAGCTACGTAATGAATCGCTTCTCGGTTGAAGCAATCTATAGTGATGGCAGTCGTGAGGATTTGGCGCTTAACTATATAGGAGAGGAGGTTGACGGCCAATTCCTCTGGGTATACCAGGAAATGGCTGCAGTGGAGAATGTCGCCAGCATGACAATTGTCAACATGGCGCTGCGGGACGTGTGGTCAGATCAATCTAACTTGGTCAATATCGAGCGTGATGACAGAATCTACAGCCTCACTTTTGATGGCGCCAGAGAAGCGCTTAGCATTGAACTGGACGCTTGACCTGAAACTAATCCCCAATTAGTTTGTGCTAATAGTTTGCTCTAAACACTGACAGCAGTAACCAACAAATAAAATCCATTCCAGCGGCAGGTCCGATCTTGATTATCTTCCGTTACCTGTCAAAACAAATTCTGCAAATTGTTGCGGTGGTCACTTCCGTGCTGCTGGTGGTGGCTTTAACCGGTCGTTTTATCCAATATCTGGGTGACGCTGTCGCCGGCGAAAAGGCACCAGACATCCTAATTTTGTTGATGCTTTATCGTATTCCGGAATTCCTGTTGGTCATCATACCGCTCGCGCTGTTTCTGGCAATCATACTCGCCTACGGGCGCATGTATGCTGACAACGAGATGGTAATTCTTATGAGCTCGGGATACAGCCAGAAGCGTTTGCTGGTCAATTCCCTTGGGGTTGCCTCCATGATTATGGTGCTGGTCGCCGCTATCAGCCTCTATTTGGCCCCTGAAGGGCTTCGCAACGGCGAGCAACTGAAGCTAAGCCAGAATCAGTTGACCGAGGTGGACTTGATCGTTGCCGGCCAGTTCCAGGCTTTTGGAGACGGGGCGCGGGTCACCTATACCGAACGTGTAGGCGCGGGAGGTCAGGGTGAAAGAGAGCTGCAGAATGTATTTGTGGCTCTGACACCATCGGGCCAAACTTCGGGTGAGCCGCCTCGAATTATCATCGCCGATAGTGCTAGGCCTGAGATTGACGCGGAGACAGGTGCCCGGTTTATGCGTCTTGATAGTGTGCTGCAATACGATGGGACACCTGGTGCGGCTGATTTCAGTATCGGTCAGTTTGATGCCCAGGCCATTTTGCTACCGGCGCCAGAAGAATTTGAAGAGGTTTTGGAAGAATCGACGCTGAGCACATTAGCCTTGATTGGTTCTCCTGACATTGCTCACCAGGCAGAACTACAGTGGCGTATTTCTGTCTTGTTGCTGATCCCAGTGATTACCCTGATTGCAGTGCCCATGAGCAGGGTAAAACCCAGACAGGGTCGATACAGCAAACTGTTCCCGGCTGCACTGATTTATGTGGCGTATTTTATCTCCCTGGAATTCTGCCGTGATCGCATTGCCGAGGGTGAGCTTGATCCCACTGTAGGGCTGTGGTGGGTTCACCTGGTGTTTATCGCAATTGGAGTGACTTTGTTCCGGACCGGGCCAGAAGGGCTCAAGCTGAGGTTGGGAGCAGGCACATGAAGCTATTGGGCAATCATGTGCGGGTTGCTGTGCTGCTGTCCACAGCAGTGGTGCTGGGCGTTACCGTGTCTCTGGATCTTATTTTTTCCTTGATCGATGAGCTGGGTGAGTCCGGTGTGGATTACAGCGTAGGCAACGCGCTGCTGTATGTCATTATGACAACGCCCACCAGTATTTATGAGCTCTTGCCCTATGCGGCTCTGGGCGGTGCCTTGATTGGCCTCGGCGTGCTGGCCTCCAATAATGAACTGGTGGTGATGCAGTCCGCGGGAATACACAAGTGGCGGATTGTGGCCGCAGTGTTAAAGCCGACGCTGCTGGTGATGCTGATTGGATTAGTGCTTGGCGAGTTTGTTTCGCCGCCTCTGGAACAGGTCGCCAACTCAAATAAGGCGATTCAGCAGAGTGGTTCTACTTCAATCAATTCCGAGGCTGGCACTTGGCGCAAGGTGGGCAATGATTATATTCATATCAATGCAATTGCCCCTGGCGGCGAGGAGCTTATCGGGGTTAGTCGCTATACCTTAAACGATGAGCGCGAACTGATCTCTGCAAGCTTTGCTGAGGCAAGTGAGTATGTAAGAACCGGGACGGGGGGTTACTGGCGCATGCTTAATGTCAGCCATAGCCTGATGAATGGTTCGAAGATTATCACCGGTAACTATTTGCAGGAAGACTGGGAAGCTGATTTGTCGCCTGAACTGCTTAGTGTGCTTCTGGTCGATCCTGATAAACAATCCATCTCTGGCCTGTTGCAATTTGCCCAATATTTTGACTCAGAGGGTCTCGACAGCGGTGTCTATTTTTTGGCCTTCTGGAAGAAGTTATTGCAACCGCTGGCCACTCTGGTTCTAGTCATCCTGGCGGTCTCGTTTGTATTCGGTCCCCTACGCGAGTCCACCATGGGTTATCGCATTTTTATCGCTATGAGTATCGGCCTTGCCTTCACTACAGTACAGCGCATGATGGAGCCAGTCAGCCTGATCTATGGGTTCAGCCCTTTGATGGCGGTGCTGACACCAATCTTGCTGTGTGCCGGGGTCGGTGCGCTGCTGATGCGGCGCGTTGCCTGAGCAATTGCTTCGCGCTGCTGCTTGCCGTTCATGCCCTTGCAGCACTGACAGGGTTGCAGCTCTGCCTGTACGCATATTAAGCAGTACCAGGCACGAGTTGATGGAGGTTTGATCGGTTTCTGCGCCCATTTTGCGTAATATAGTCTGTCAGTGCCGGTTTTATTCTTTCCTACTTTTACACAGGTTTATTCGCGCCGTGAACGAATTCGTTGTTAGGAATTCTGTTACCAATGTTGCCCAGGACAGTTCTGCACTCGTGGTGGGTGAATATGCAGGTATGATTATTAATGCCTTCCACTGCGAGCAACTCAGCCAGGCACTATCGCGGTTGCCTGATTTGCTTCAAGCCGAAGATGCTGAACTAATTGCCGGTGGTCGAAATCAGAATGTAAGGTTAATGCTGCCCTTTCAGGGTGGAAGACTTGCAGTACTGGTAAAGTCTTTTGGCAAACAAAAACGCTGGAAAGATCATGTCGATATTCGCTATCGAAAAACCAAGGCGCAGCGATCCTTCGAGGTCGCACTGCATTTAAGAACCAATAAGGTCGGTACACCTGCTCCTGTGGCCTTTCTTGAGCGACGTTGCGGCAATCGACTGGAAGAGAGTTACTTCATCAGTTTGTTTGAAGAACAGGTAACCAGCTTTCACGACCAGATTATCAGTATCCTGAATGGTGAACCTACATGCGGTGAGTTAGCGCCGATGCTCGCGCGCGTCGCTGAATTATGTCGTGCCATGCATGACGCGGGATACATTCATCACGACCTGGGCAATCAAAATATTCTCTTGCCTCATGGTCAGCAAAGCGATTCGGGCCGCGCGCAAATTATCGACCTTAATCGTGGGCGAATCTTTCCTGAGCTCAGTATGCGTCAGCGCGGGAAGGATCTATCACGCCTGAATTTGCCTTCAGAAATAATGCAAATGTTCCTCGATATTTACTGGGGCACGCCTGCGCCAGAATTATTACGCACCTGGCATCGACGCTATGTCAGCTTATTTCGGTTATGGGCCAACACTCGGAGGCTTCGGCACCCCATTCGGGAAGCGCGACTCGTTGGGGAACAGAAACTACATCCGGAGGTGAGAGCCTTCCCAGCACCGCGTGATATCTGGATATGGGACGACAGGTCCGACCAGGCCTTTTCCGCGCTGGAGCGTAAAGAGCGGGTGCGACTCTATCCACTTGGACGCAGTTGGCATCTGCTCAAAGCTACCGTTGCCGCTGGCTGGTCATTACGCAAGCACTATCGATCAAGCAAGGGACGTGCCTTCACAGCACCGGTAAAACTCAAGGACAGGCTTGGCATCGCCCTGGAACCAGATAGAGCTTCCCAGGGAATTGAACTAGAACTTTTGAACAAGCTAGGTGCTGCGCCTGTCCTGCTGCGATTCTGTCATCACGAAGGGCAGTCGCGCTGGCACGAGCAGGCCGATCTGGTGAGGCAGCTGTCTGCTACCGGGCACGAGGTTAAGATTGCGCTGGTGCAGGACCGGCGGGCACTGCAGGAGCCAGATGCCTGGCGAAATTTTGTGCACGAAGTGCTTGAACTTACCCATGAATGTATCGCCGCGGTGGAATTCGGTCACGCGATCAATCGCGTGAAATGGGGAATATGGGATTTCGAGGAATTGAAGAACCTGTATGCGCCTTTGGCCGAATTGCGTCAGCGCTATCCCGCTGTGGACATCACCGGCCCTGCCACCATCGATTTCGAGTATCCCTTCATGCTGGCTGCGATGAAGCAGTGGCCCCAACAGGTGCCACTGACTGCGCTATCCCATCATTTATACGTTGATCGACGCGGCGCACCCGAGAATCCCCAGGGCGGATTTAATGCCATCGACAAGTTTGCCCTGGCGTCGGCTATTGCCGGCTATCTGCAGGTGCCGGATGGCAAGGTCGTCGTTTCTGAAGTGAACTGGCCTATTTCTGGTACCTTTATTTACTCACCGGTTACGTCCCCATTCGAGTATCCACTGGCCAAGCCGGGAGAGGTGGCAGACAACGGGGTAAATGAAGTTGACTACAGCGACTATATGCTTCGATATATTGTACTTGCCCTATGCTCGGGACTGGTAGATACAGTGTTCTGGTGGCGGTTGGTCGCGAGGGGCTATGGCCTTGTGGATAAGAATGATGATGGTGAATTGCGCGAGCGCCCAGCTTTTTTTGCGCTTCAACATTTTCTGCTAACCCTGGGCGAGTCAATTTTTTTGCGGGCGCGTTTACCCGAGCAAAAGGACCAGCGACATGGCCTCTATGAGTTTGAGTTCGAACGCCCTGGAGGCGAGAATCTCTTGCTGTGCTGGAGCCATGGCCCGGCCGTCGCAGCGAGGGCACTCGAGTTTGCAAGGGTAGAAGATGCGCAGGGCAATGCTTTGGAGGCTGCTCCGAAAAATATTAGCGGATCCCCGTTATATTTTCGCGACGTTACCGGTCTGAGATGAAATTATACTCAGCAAATGGATTACCACGCGTGGGGCGCTACCCTACTTGGTGGAATTACTAGGCTTTCTCATCAACGTTACCAACTTTGCTGCCGTTATACGATACCACTATTTAAGAAAACCCTGTCTATCGGAATTCAATGTCTACTAACAAGCCAATTTATATCTCCTACGCCGGCCCTTCTTTGTTGGAAACACCATTGCTGAACAAGGGCTCTGCTTTCTCGTCGGAAGAGCGGCGCAACTTCAATTTGATTGGCTTGCTGCCGCCGGTTTACGAAAGTATTGATGAGCAGGTGGAGCGCTCTTATCACCAGTACAGCAGTTTTGATGAGCTTATCAACAAACACATCTACCTGCGTGCCGTGCAGGACAATAACGAAACGCTATTCTATCGCCTGCTATCTGAACACCTGGTGGAAATGATGCCGATTATTTACACCCCAACGGTCGGCTATGCCTGTGAGGAATTCTCGGATATCTATCGCAGCGCCCGCGGTATCTTCGTCTCCTATGGCGAGCGTGAATACATGGATGAAATTCTTCGCAGCGTAACCAAGGATAAGGTCAAGATTGTGGTAGTCACCGACGGTGAGCGGGTGTTGGGGCTTGGCGATCAGGGCATTGGTGGTATGGGTATCGCTATTGGCAAGCTCTCGCTGTACACCGCCTGCGGCGGTATTTCTCCGGCCTACACCTTGCCGGTCGCGCTGGACGTTGGCACTAACAATCAACAGGCGCTGGAAGATCCCATGTACATGGGGGTGCGTCACCCTCGCATTGGCAAGGACGAATATAATGCATTCATCGACCAGTTCATCGACGCAGTGCAGGCACGCTGGCCCGGCGTTATGATTCAATTTGAAGACTTTGCCCAGCCTAATGCCATGCCCTTGCTGCAGCGCCATCGTGAGCGGGTGTGCTGTTTTAATGATGATATTCAGGGCACCGCCGCTATTACCCTGGGTTCGCTGCTTGCAGCCTGCAAAAAGAAGGGTGAGCGGTTGCGTGACCAACGTCTGGTTTTTGTCGGTGCCGGCTCCGCTGGCAGTGGTATCGCAGAACTGATTATCGCTGCAATGGTTACCCAGGGCCTGGACGAAGCAACTGCACGCAGCCAAATTTATATGGTCGATAAGAACGGCCTGCTGGTAGAAGATGCACCGGGCCTGACGGATTTTCAGGAGCGGCTGGTACAGCCTAAGACGGCGATTGCAGACTGGGAGTTGAGAGGCGACAACCCCTATCCGGGTCTGCTAGATGTGGTTGTAAACGCCAGAGCTACAGCATTGATTGGTGCCTCGGGCATTCCCGGCCTATTCACTGAAACCGTTATTAAAGACATGCATGCACAGTGCGCTATGCCAATTATATTCCCGCTAAGTAATCCCTCACGCTTGGCGGAAGCACATCCTGCCCAGATAATGATGTGGACCCAGGGAAAGGCAATAGTTGCTACCGGAAGCCCGTTTGGTTCGGTCGAATACGATGGTCGCCAGTTCGAGATTTCGCAGTGCAATAACAGCTATATCTTTCCCGGCATCGGCCTTGGCGTAATCTCCGCCATGGCATCGCGTATCACCGATGAGATGCTGATGGTGGCGAGCATGACGCTCGCGGAATTGGTGCCTGAATCATCGGATCCAACTGTGGGGATTCTGCCTCCGCTTACTTCCCTCACCGATATCAGTAAGAAGATCGCCTTTGCTGTCGGCAGGGTTGCCCAGGCGGAAGGTTGGGCCCTGCAAACTAGCGAGGAGGAGTTATTGGGCCACATTGAGCGGAATTTCTGGGTGCCGGAGTATCGCGAATACCGACGGGTCGCGATGCGCGCTCGCTAGTCGGGTGTGACAGCGGGCTGGCAATGGTTCGGGATGGCCGCGCTTTCCCCTGGGCTACGTCGATCATCGTCTGGCATGGGCGCCGGCAGGGGAAATTGGCAGCTGGGCGTTACAGCATTCCGCAGCGAGGATCCGCCCCTGCGATATTTGCAGGAGTTGGTGGCGCGAAAAGCAGACGCACCTGCCGTGTTGCAGAGACTAATCGATCAGCTCAGCACGTCGGCCAATTAGCCGGCTTTATTTTCATCACCCAGATTTCCCGGGTTCAGGCCTCCAGGAACTAGATTTCCCGGATCTGCACCTTGCGAAAGCGGAGTTCTCCGCGCGCCCACTGCAGAGCAAAGGGGCCACTGGCCAGCTTGTTATCGCTCACGTCCACTGTTCGCTCGCCGTTTAATTCTACGATCAAATGATCACCATCCAATATCAGTTTGTAGATATTCCAGCGATCACCGGCCTTTGGCAATGGCTCTGATACCGGTGCAACGTGGACAATGCCGCCGGTGCCATAGGCGGCTTCCGGGCGCTGGTCGAAGATGTTGGCTTCGTAGCAATTCCGGTCGGTAATCCGCTCCGAATTTTGGCAGCGCATATAGACGCCGCTGTTGGCATCATGGGTAGCCCAGAACTCCACCCGCAGTTCAAAGTTGCTATAGCTCTGCTTACTCACCAGCCAGGATGCTCCGCTGCCCTGGGTGGCGCGGATTGAGGCCATTTCGGCTTTCCAGTTAGCGTCGCCGACGATATTGAAATTCTCCATGCCCTTGGTGCCGTCGATAAGGGTGATCCATTCGCCTTCGGCGGCCTGAGTAACACCACTGGTCAAGCCAATGATAGTGCCGCTCAAGGCAGCAACGCTTAGCAGGAATATTTTGCTCACACAGCGCAACACTCTAGTCATGTTCATTCTCCGGTTTTTCGCGATCGTTATTGGATTATTGGAAAGCAGGGAAAATATAGGGTCGCGGATAAACCCGTCCCTAAGCCATGCAGGGTAGCGCCATAAGCTGAGGTAATTCAATGTCTTTACACGAGCCGAAAGCTTTCGGCTGAGGGTCGAAAATTGGGGGAATGCCAAGGCGAGAAATAGTACAATGGAATTTGACTGCCGCTGGTGGCAGGGAAAGGCAGCGTAGCTGCCTGAAATCTAGAGGGTTTTGTCATGAATAACAGCAAAAAGCTGTCACTATGTTCCGTTATCTTCGGCCTCTCCGTAGCCTGCTCAGGCTTGGTTTTTGCCCAGAGCGCGGAGCGCCCTGAATTGACTGGTACCTGGACCAATGCCTCGCGCACTGGGTTGACTCGCCCCCGTGGTATTGAAGATCTGGTGGTAACCGCGGACCAAGCTGTGGCCATGGTGGCCAACATGGGTCTCGCTGGAATTTCCGCGGATAACATCGAGAGCGGCCCGGCTATTGATCCGGAGACCGGTGCACCACCGGTAGGTTCCCAGGACTTTGGTCTGCGTGGCTACAATCTATTTTGGACCGATCCCGGTTCAACCCTGGCCTATGTGAAAGGTGAATACCGCACTTCCTATATTATTGATCCACCAAACGGCCGCGTGCCAAGACTGGAGCAGCCCAAGCCCGATTGGGATGTGCGCAACTATGGCGCGCGCTACCTGACCGGCGTTGGTGCCGACGAAGGGCCAGAGATATTTCCTTTGGCTGAGCGATGCCTGCTGGGTTTTGGCAACACCGCTGGTCCCGGCATGATGGGCACCCTATATAACAGCACCTATGAAATCGTGCAGTCCGATGATTATGTGATCATCACTGTTGAGATGGCGCACGATGCCAGGATCATTCCTCTCTATGGCTCTGCTGAGGAAGCCCACGCGAACCGACGACCTGCCGTGCTGCAGCAATGGCTGGGTGATTCCGTTGGCTGGTATGAAGACGGCATACTGGTGGTAGAAACAGTCAATATTAATCCCAAGCAAATGGCCGAAAGTTCGGTGCCAATCACTGCCGAGGGTCGAATCATTGAGCGCTTTGAGCGCTTCTCAGATACTGAAATCGTGTATCAATTTACGGTTGAAGACGACAACCTCTACGTGCAGCCTTGGACCGCAGAGCTGAGCTTCCATGAAATGGACGGTGAGATGTACGAATATGCCTGCCACGAAGGCAATCACGCTATGCCCGGCATGTTGGCCGGCGCCCGCCGCCTGGAAGTCGAAGCCGAAAGTGGTTCCGATGACGACTAGTCGCCAAACCGGTTGGGCTGTCTCACCACAGCCAGCCTGAATTTGAAGAGCCCAACCGGTGCTGCACCCGTTGGGCTTTTTCATGCCTGGTGCTTTGCACTTGCGGAAATTCAAACCTTCGACATCCAATGAATTTCAGCCTATGCTTCGCCATCCACCCCTGCTTATCCGGAGACTGCCCATGTTGCGCCTGGCCCTGCTGACCCTTTTGTTATGCGCACCCGCCTTCGCGGATGATCACCAGAACCCTTTCCTTAACACCGATGTATTCGAGATGGAGATTGCCACAGATCCGCAAATTTCACCCGATGGATCCCAGGTCGTCTATGCGCGTCATGCCAATGACATCATGAGCGACTCTACCCGGGCCAATATCTGGATTGTGGATGCCGATGGTTCCAATCATCGACCGCTATTATCCGGGGCAGACTCCTATTCCAGCCCACGTTGGGCACCTGATGGTTCCCGTCTGGCGTATGTCTCCAGCGCTGAGGGCAGGGGCCCGGAAGTTTATGTGCGCTGGATGGATACAGGCCAGACTGCACTCTTGAGCAACCTGGAAAACTCGCCCCGCGGCCTGAGTTGGTCGCCAGACGGTAAGCACATCGCGTTTTCTGCTCTGGTGAAAGGCGAGGGCATGACCTTGGCCACGCCTCCAGCCAAGCCGGAAGGTGCCGATTGGGCGCCAGGTGTTACTGTAATTAATCAGCTGAACTATCGTTCCGATGGCCGCGGCTATCTCGACGCGGGATACACCCATGTATTTGTCCTGCCAGCAGATGGAGGTACACCCAGACAAATTACTAGCGGCGACTATAACCATAGCGGCAGCCTGAGCTGGTCCCCCGATGGTGAAGAGATCGTAATTTCTGTCAATCGCAACGAGGACTGGCAATATCGCCAGCAGAATAGCGATCTGTGGTCGGTCAAGCTGGCCAGTGGTGAGATGTCACAACTAACAAACCGTGATGGCCCTGACTTCGCGCCGGCGTTTTCACCCGATGGCAGCCGCATCGCCTATCTTGGCTATGACGATAAGCGCATGGGTTATCACAACACCCAGGTCAATATTTTGGATGTAAACAGTGGCGAGGTCAGCGTTCTCACCGATGATCTGGATCGCTCCGTAGACTCGTTGGACTGGGCCGGCAGTTCTTCACAGCTACTGATCTCCTATGATGACTTCGGTAAGCGCAACCTGGCGTCGCTGGATATGGAAGGCAACGTTTCTCCTTTATTATCCGATATAGGCAGTGTTGGTATCAGTCGTCCCTACACCAGCGGCAGCTACTCGGTCGCCGACAATGGCGCCTACGCGTACTCGGCTGGAGATGCGCAGCGTCCGGCAGACGTCGCGATTGGGCGCGCTGGCAGCGCCAATAAATTGACTGATCTCAACGCTGACCTATTGGATCACAAAACATTGGGCGAGGTGCGTGAGATCAGCTGGCGTTCTTCCGTGGGTGACCACGATGTATACGGGTGGCTGGTGACGCCACCTGACTTTGATGCGGTTGAGGACTATCCGCTGCTGCTGGAAATTCACGGTGGGCCCTTCACCGCCTATGGGCCTTACTTCTCCACCGAGGTCCAGCTCTATGCGGCGGCGGGCTACGTGGTGCTGTATACCAACCCCCGCGGCTCAACCAGCTACGGCTACGAGTTTGCCAACGAGATCCACCATAATTATCCTAGTCAGGACTATGATGACCTGATTTCAGGGGTAGACGCCGTCATCGAGATGGGGTTCATCGATGAAGAGCAGCTGTTTGTCACCGGCGGTTCCGGTGGCGGTGTGCTCACGGCCTGGATTGTGGGTAACACGGATCGCTTCGCTGCCGCAGCGGTATCCAAGCCGGTGATCAACTGGATCAGCCATGCGCTATACAGTGATATTCCGGAAGGTGTAACCCGCTACTGGTTTGAGAATATGCCCTGGGAAGATTTTGATACTTACTGGCAGCGCTCGCCCTTGTCTCTGGTGGGTAATGTCACAACGCCAACTCTGTTGCTCACTGGCGAAGCCGATCACCGCACCCCCATTGCGGAATCCGAGCAGTATTATCAGGCACTGAAGCTGCAGCAGGTAGACACGGCCATGGTGCGGGTGCCGGAAGCTTCCCATGGCATCGCCGGACGCCCCTCTCACCAGATCGCCAAGGTGGATAACATCCTGGCCTGGTTCGCGCGTTATCGCAGCGATCTCCAGGCACAGGACTAGGCGTTAGTCTTCGGGTCAAAACTCCGCCCGGAGATGCAGGCAGAAGCAGGGCCTCAGGAATCGAAAGCTTTTCGGTAGCTGCCGGCCTGCACCTGGCGTTTATAGGCGAGCTTGGTGAGATCATCCGCTGTGGCGAACAGGTCCTGTCCCAATTCGTGCATTGACACCAGGCGCTGCTCAAGTTCAGCCTGGGATTCCAGTTCACCATCAAATAGGATGTGCTGCACTGGCAGGACGTTAGCCCGCGCCAGGTGGTGACCAATCAGGAGACTGCGATGACAAAATGCCGGGTCTTTTTCTGCACAAAGTAGGGCAATGTTGAGCCCCTTAGCTAGCCTGGCGCGGATGCGCTGTATGCCATCTAAAAAATTGTTTGAGCGCTGCAGGCGGTCGTATTGCACCTGGCCCGCTTCGTCGTAGTGTGCGGGATTAGTTGAGCGCGGCCCGAGTTCCTTGCCAAGATAGACATAGCTAATGCCTTGTTGCCTGAGCGCGCGCTGCAGGGGCTCGCGATGGTAGTCATGAAAGGCGGCGCTGTAGGGTACCGAGCGCACGTCTGCCACCACATCCATCTCGAATCCTTGAAGCTGGGCCATGAATTTGGTAAGCGGCTTGGTCGCGTAACCGATGCTGTATAGATTAACTGACATTTAGTGGGCACACCTTGCGTTAGGGGTAATTATAGCAATTAGCAATTCCATGGACGTCATGCTGATCATCATTATGGTGGCCATGATTTTTTTTCACCTGTTCAATCTAATGGTGCTGGCAGCGCTGTGGCTGAGCTACCGCACCAGCGCTCGCGAATATCTCAAAATTGGCTGTTGCCGGCGCGGTACAAATGATGCTGCTATTTCGTCTGATCTCGCCGATTATCTCGGCAGGACTTATTAGCGACTTTGTTTATTTTCTCGAGTACCTGACTTTCANCGTCATGCTGATCGCGCTGTTGCTGTCCGAGCTGGAGTTTGCCANGGCCTCCGCAGAAGACCTGCTGCTTGAACAACTCAGTCGGAATATGATCTTGAGTTTTTCGTAAATAATTCTCTNGACATGATCCTGATGTCTGATGCCGTCGNCCTATTGCACTTCTGGNGCAACAAGGNCAGGGAAGTANTCNGCTACAGTCGCAAACAGGTGGTGGGCAAAATTCATATGGANGATCTGTTCGCCAGCAACTATTGGGGAAGAGGGCTGGGGAAGGCCGAAGAGCTCCAGTCCGAGATGGAGGCCATGGTTGGACAGGGTTTTACGGTGGATGTGCGCATGCGCGAGGTCTTCCATCATTCCGGGGCTTATTACGTGTTTNTCTTGAGACTTTCGTAGGAGGCCTGATGTGACTAATTTGCTCGTAGCTGGCCGCTACCTCTANTCTTGATTTAATTCTAACCGGATCATGCTCATGCCTGGCTGCGGCTTAATCTCATCAACAGTTTCGATCGGCTTGATTCCTTTTTCTTACTTACTGAAAAATATAGATATTTTTTCAACCAGCGCTTGAATAGCGTTGTATAAATTGCTATATAACGCTTTTGTTAGATNGATTTCTGGTGAGGTAAGCATGGGATTTAGCGCAGCGGACTGGGCGGCCATCAGTTTGAGCCTGCAGCTCGCCACAGTCACCACATTAATCCTGCTACTGACAGGCACGCCCCTGGCGTGGTGGCTGGCACGCACCCGCTCCCGACTGAAAGGAGCAGTTGCTGCAATCGTGGCGCTACCCCTGGTNCTGCCCCCGACGGTGCTGGGCTTTTACATGCTGGTGGCCATGGGACCAAACGGGCCTATNGGCGGTTTAACACAATCTATCGGNCTGGGCACCTTGCCCTTTACATTCTCGGGCCTGGTGTTGGGCTCGGTGTGTTATTCCATGCCCTTCGTGGTGCAGCCCCTGCAGAATGCCTTTGCCAGTATCGGCGAGCGCCCCCTGGAGATGGCCGCAACTCTGCGGGCCGGTCCCTGGGACCGCTTCCTGCATGTGGTTCTGCCCCTGGCGCGGCCGGGTTTTCTAAGCGCCTCGGTGCTGGGTTTTGCCCATACTCTAGGGGAATTTGGCGTGGTGTTGATGATCGGCGGCAATATCCCTGGTCAGACTAGNGTGGTGTCGGTGCAGATCTACGACCACGTTGAGGCACTGGACTATGGCCAGGCTCACTGGCTGGCGGGGGTCATGGTGTTGTTTTCATTCCTGGTGCTGTTGTTGCTGTATTCCTTTCCGTCACGCCGCAGCGACGNCGGGCTGCGCTTCAGCGCCTGAGTAAAGCTCATGCCCCAATCTAACAATACCAACCATCCAATNATCGCCGACTTTTCTGTGCGCCTGCCGGGNGCAGTTGGTGGTGCCGGTTCCGAGTCATTCGAACTGCGAGTCAATGAGAACTTACCCGGCTCTGGTGCGACCCTGGTGTTTGGCCCGTCCGGCTGCGGCAAAACGACATTTCTCCGTACCCTGGCTGGATTACAGCAAATCGACTCGGGCCTTCTTCAGGTCAAAGGGGTGACCTGGAACGATGATATGATCTCACTGCCCGCTCATCGACGCCCCATTGGCTACGTGTTCCAGGAGGCAAGTCTGTTCGAGCATCTGACGGCGGCAGGCAATCTTGCCTTTGCCCGCAAGCGTGCCGCCGAGCCCGTGACTGAGCAGGACCAGCGAGACGTTATCGCGTTGCTGGGTCTGGGCAACCTGCTGCAGCAGCGACCGCAGCAACTCTCTGGGGGTGAGCGCCAGCGCGTGTCTATCGCCCGGGCGCTGTTGATCAAGCCTGAGCTGCTGCTGATGGATGAGCCACTGGCGGCGCTGGATCAGTCTCGCAAGCAGGAGATCCTGCCTTACCTGGATCGCTTGCGGGCCGAGCTTGAAATCCCCATGATCTACGTCACCCATGCCCTGGATGAAGTGACACGGCTGGCGGATCATCTGATGATACTGTCCCAGGGTAGCATCTGCGCCAGTGGCCCGGTTACCGAGGTGCTGTCCTGTATTGATGTGCCAGGCCTGCTGGGTGAGGAGGCCGGTGCCATCGTTGAGGGCAGGGTGACAGAGCGAGACAAAGAGTGGCACCTGATACGCGTCGACTTCGAGGGTGGTCAGCTCTGGCTGCGGGATAGCGGCGAAGCGATGGGACAGCAGCTGCGGGTGCGCACCCTGGCGCGAGATATCAGCCTGTCCCTGGAGGCTGATCAGGCCAGCAGTATTCTTAATCGCTTACCTGCCGCGGTGGTAGCGATTGTCGAGGACGCCGATCCTGCCATGGCGCTGGTGCAGCTGGCGGTGGGAGAAGCGCGACTCGTCGCCCGTATCTCGCGTCGCTCGATGGCACAGCTTGCTTTGAGTCCTGGCAAGTCGGTGTGGGCGCAGATTAAATCGGTGGCGGTGCTACATTAAACTTCGCGAGATAACACTTCATTAACAAGACCCCACGCGCAGTCAGCTCAGGCTCGCATCAGAATTACCGATGATGCCTTGAACAGCGCCGTGGCGCTGACCCCCACCTCCAGCTCTAGTTCTTCGAGGCTGGCGCTGGTGACCATGGCGGTGAGGGTCTTGCCGTCCCCCAGATCCAGGGTCACCTCNGCGTTCACTTCGCCTTCGGCTATTTGTCCTACCNTACCACTAAGCTGATTGCGGGCGCTGGTCTTGAGCCCGCTGTNCCGGCTCAGCAATACCCAGGATGATTTGATCAGGGCAATGGCCTCGCTGCCCACCGCCAACTCCATGCGTTCGACGCTGTCATTGGTGATGATGGCAACAAGGGCAATACTATCGCTGAGCGCGAGCTCCACCTCGGCATTGACGGCACCACGGATCAGCTTGCTCACGCGGCCACGGTATTGGTTGCGGGCACTGGTCTTGAGCTGCCCCAGGTTCAGAAAACTCGTCACGTCTTCCAACTCCTCAACCTGCTCCCCAAGGCGACCCACGAAATCCGCATGCTGTTTCTGCAGTGCGTTGAAGCCATTCAANACCTGCTGACCGAAATCCGTAAGTCGCGTGCCGCCGCCGCGGGCACCACCAGCGGAACGGGCGACCAGCGGTTTTGTTGAGAGGTTGTTCATGGCGTCGATGTGATCCCAGGCGGTCTTGTAGCTGACTTCTACCGCGCGGGCCGCACCGCTGATTGATCCCGCGGTGGCGATAGCGTTAAGCAGATCGATCTGGGCCTGGGTGAAAGACTGACGGTCATCCTGTTGCAAGAAAAGGCTGCCCTTCAGGGCCGGGCCTTTCCTTTTGGTTTTGGAATTGGAGGAATCGCTCATAGATCGATGGTATTAGGCCAGCGCGGTAAAGGGAAATCCCATCGCGCCCTNCGCAAATTCCCGATGTCAGTTCAGGCCAAACCAAGGCCGCAGGCGGGTGCCGATGCTGCTGCCGGTGAAGGCCGCCACAAACCAGAGCCAGCCGTGCAGGCTGGTGGAGGAGATGCCGCCAAAATAGGCGCCGATGTTGCAGCCGAAGGCGATGCGCGCACCGTAGCCCAGCATCAGGCCGCCGACCACGGCAGCTAGCAGCGAGCGNGCTGGAATGCGTATGGAGGGCGAGAACTTATGGGCCAGGCTGGCGGCCATTAATGCCCCCAGCATGATGCCGAAGTTCATCACAGAGGTAATATCGTCGAACAAGCTGCCATTCAGTGAGGCGAGTTGGCCAGGGCGGCTCCAATAAGCCCAGTGCGAGATATCGATGCCTATGCCGCCGAGAAACTTTGCTCCCCACAGGGCAAAGGCGGCGGTTACGCCCCAAGGGCGGCCCGCCAGCAGCAGGGTCGCCACGTTCACCGCCGCCAGCGCNANGGCGCCGGCGATCAGCGGCCAGGGACCACGNANTAATGTGGGCGAGCTGGCGCTTGTAGTGCTGAGCAAATCACCGTGGNGGCGTTTCTCCCAGGCCGCTGCCGCCAGGTAGACCCCAGCGAATAAAGCCATGCTGATAAGAATGCCGCCGACTACGCCGAAGCTTCGGGACAGGGCCATGGGCTCGAAGCCGGGGACACCCTGCCAGCNCTGCCAGTGCAAGGTACCCAGAACGGAACCCGCGATAAAGCTCGCCAGGGTCACCAGCATGCGCACATTGCCGCTACCGGCGGTAAACAGTGTGCCAGAGGCACAGCCGCCGCCCAGCTGCATACCGATGCCAAACAGAAAGGCGCCGCACACCACACCGAGGTTAACCGGTGCCACGCTGCCGCGCAGGGCGATACCGCCGATTTCGCCCATGGAGATGAGTGGGGTGAAGATTAGCACCGTGACCCCCAGCATCACCATCTGTGCCCGNAGACCTGCGCTGCGTCCTGTCCTCGCCACCTCGCGCCATGCCCCGGTAAAACCAAAAGCCGCGTGNTAAAGAATCACTCCGGCCGCCAGTCCCACCAGAAACAGACTGGCCTGACGCCAGCCCATCTCCACATACAGGAATAGGTAGAGCAGGGCGGCAATGCTGGCGCTGACAATCAGGCCGCGCTGGTTGCGACGGGTTTGTTCAGGGGGCAGGGCGGCTGCGTTAGACATATAAACTCCTGGCTGTCCGCATGCTTCTTTTTATGGGGCTGTCTGTGATTTATAGCGGCTGCGTTTGTTGAAAAGACAGGNGGCCATATCAGCCGCTGATCCTCTGNCAGATTGTTGCCAAGAAACGGACAAAACACCAGCTCCGATTGAACCAGTACAGGCAATTCGGGTTCAGTGGAGTCGGGAGTGGNAGACCTATTTGGAATTGGCAAAAGTCCATGTCATCATGNNCGNACNTGAACGGGGACGAGAATTCCNTTCACGAGCACAGACTTTGCCCAATATGAAAAACTTTAAGTTTAGGGATCAAGAGATCAATNGTTTGGCGCAGGAGTTGTATTAACTTGAATCGCNGAAATACAAAGCGTTGGATACCGCTGCTCTTTTTTTTCGGGTTGGTNCCTTTTNCATTNGCGAGTGAAGATCCATTTGNTGCTCATTTGAAGAATTTACAATGGACCCCGCCTGGCGGCGGCAACGGCTTTCCCGTCGGCGTCCAGACCTCCCGCGTTAGCGCCGACCCAGTTACCAAGGGCATCACCTACTATGCCCTGTTTCCAGCGGGTTCCCATTTCGATTTGCACTGGCATAGTCATGATGAGTTTGTAGTGGTGGTGGCGGGCGAGCTCACTATTCGCCTTGGCGAGGAAGACCATGAGCTGGCGGTGGGCAGTTACGTGGTGATCCCGGGTGANCTGAATCATTCNTGGACNGTGCCNGTCGGAGGCGAAGACGCTGTGATCTTGGTGCGCCGGGCCGGGCCGGCAGACTTTCACTTCCTCGACAGGTAATCAGAGCCTATAGCCGCTTTTCTTTTTCCTGCCGGTTCTGGCAATCAGTCCTATAGGCACCTGCCTCCGCAGCTCTTCGCCGCCCATGCGATTACAATTTGTTGCAAAGTATCAATAGTTTACGCGGCTAAGTCGGCTTGCCTCAGGGCATAATTGGTGGACTTTGACGGGGGGGGCTTTTATTCTCTGTCCGATGCGTGTGCCCAAAAAACCAAGCGCAAAAACCGAACAATGCGAATGGCACCTGGAAGCAGTTAATCAGCAGCAAGCAAGACTTTTCAGTTTGTTACATACCGGCTCAATAGAGCCGGGCCTGACTATCGCTCGATTCGGCATCAGATGAAAGTTAGCTGAGAAAAAGATGCGAGCCATCTGGGCCGCGATTCAGAGAGATTTCGACATAGTTTTTGACATAGGTTTCGAGATAGCCATCTCGAAAGTACCACAGAGTCATTTGAGCATCATTGCCGGTTTCAAGCGCCAATAAGCGCGCAGAGAGAGGAGTCAGACCATGCCAACAATCAATACCACATTTTCAAAGCCCCTAAAGCAGGGGATTGCCCTGGCCTTAGGTGCGATCCTGTCCGTGGGCGCATTTGCCCAGGATGGCGCCCTGGCTCGGGAGTACCCGGAACTGTCGAAACTCAATAACGCCTTCGACGTCACGCAGGCTGCCCTGTACGATGCCATGTCGGAGATCAACGCCAGTCCAGGGACCATGCAGGCGCGTATGGAGACAGAGATGGAGCTGGACATGATGAAGAACATGGACTCTATGGCACATATGGGCCACGGCGGTGGCGAGATGAACATGAGCATGGATGGGCCGTATGGCGAGCTGGAGATTCAGTCCCGGGTCCAGCTTACTGGCCTGCTGCGTCGAGACCACTCCGATGAGAAGGCTGAGAGTGCCTACTCCGAAGCTGATTCCCTGCCTAGCCGCGCCTGGCGCGTGCTTGCCTGGGGGCGCAAGTTTGAGCGGGACCTATTCGATATCTATGCCGACAGCGCCACCTCTATCAGCGAGAAGCGCGCGGCGGTGGCCCAGGCCACAGAGGAATACCTGACTGGCGATGCCCGTCATNCGGTGTCTACCGTGGCGAAGAGTTCAGGGCTCTATCTGGATCATGATTTNGCCAACGGTGCCAAGACCGCCTTCCCAAGACTCAGTTCCCTNATGTGGACCAACCAGTGGCTNCAGCTCGCCGCANTGGAGGCCATGGTAGTGGGTCAGCTTGATCCCCAGTTTGCCGGCAAGGTGCCGGTAACTATTGAGCGCTACTGGTCTAAGGTGGGTTCCGACACCGGCATGACCATGTTCCCGGTCCCNGTGGATATGCCCAGCGTGCCCGCCATCGCGCCTTCACTCTACAGTGAAGCGCCGCAAGCGGCGGTGATCATCGATAATCTGAATATGCTGGATGCGGCAGTGGNCGACATCATTGCCTATCCAAATCTGGAGAATCGGGATGAGCTACTGGAAGCGGTGGCCGACGAATTTACCAAGAACGAAAGCAATGTGACGGACGAGATGACCTATCTNCTGTCGGCCCTCAGGGGCGGCATCTTCAACCAGGGCGGTCCGGCCATCGGTGACCTCGGACGTTCTGAACGCAACCGATCCCGTGAGGCCATGGATATGGTCCACACCATGATTATGTCTGGCCCGCAGTAGCCCAATCCCGTGCAGCAAAAGCGANATTTGCGGGTTCGCTTTTTTTTGTGCNTTCTTTTTACCTATTGAAAACCCGGTTTAGCGGGTAGCGTAAGGGTGGCAGAATTAGCGCTAGCCTTCGATTAGAAAGTAGAGCGCCGCATAAGCACCGNCTAAATCCTGCATCGCGGCTANGGTAAATNCCTCAAAGTGAATCTGCTGGATGCGGGCCCAGTAGGCGCTGAGGTCGTCGACGATTTCATTAATCTCGGCGGTGTCGCCGGCGGCGAAAGCCACTTCGTAGTCTTCCATCCGCCTGTCCATGCGGTGCCTTAGCAGCTGCAGGCGTTCCTGCAGCGCCAGCGGCAACAGCTGATAGTAGCGCAGCACGAGATAGTCGGCATCGTCCAGCTGCTCCCCGTTTTTTAACAGCTCAATGCGGTCACCAGTGATGGTGAGNAGCACTTCTTCGTCTGCGGCGAGTGCAGGTTGCGCGAGCTGCGCCAGAAGAGTCGCGGAAAACAGAAACTTTAACTTCATGGGCGCAGAGTATCGCATGCCGCAGACATAAAAAAAGCCCGGCTGGTTTCCCGGCCGGGCTTTTTCGTGCTAAGTGAATCTACAGGCTAATCGTCGCTACCGGCGAGTGAGCGCTGCTCTTTCTCGCGGCGTTCAGCAACGAGTTGCTCATAGCCTTCGTCGTCCAGATGAGTNATGGCCAGCCAGGCGTGGGTCATCTCGTCACCGGTNCGGCTGCCGCCATAAACCCACTGATCCGGATCCGGGTTATTGGGGTTATCGGCGGTGTTGTCATACCACTGCTTCATGATCAGCACGGCACCTGCTGGCAGCAGGGGCGCAACGTCTGGATCGAAGATGTGACTATGATGCCAGGTGGCACTCCAATTGGAGACTTGGCTGATGGCCTCGGTGCGGCCGGTTTCCGGATAGAAAATCTCCAGTGCCGCGGCGTTCATGCGCAAGTGACCGTGGGGTTGGAAGCTGTCGAGCCGTACGGGGTGATCGAAGGTGTGAAACCCCTGGGTCATCTGATAACCGTGGGGTGGAATCACCAGGTCATCCTGCTCGTCTATTTTATATAACGCCAAGTCCTGCTTGTAGACTTCGTTAGTCTCTTCGTAGTCGTCATCGTGAAACCAAAGGCCAATCTCAACCACGTTGTCTTCAATCATGGTGCCGGGGGCTGTTGCGCCCACACCACCTGGATACATGTGGATGCTCCACTGAATCATCGCGCCTTCCGGCAGAGTGCGGCACACACCTTCTGGCACCATCTCTCCCCACTTGCCCATGGCGTATTCAGTGAGCATGCCGTGGCGCTGCAGTTCACCTTCCTCGTCTTCCATCCAGACGCTGGAATTGGCGTGGTGTACCACAGCCGCGGCTTCACCTCTTGGCTTAACCTGCACCGCCTTGATGCAACGCGAAGCAGTCATGCCGGGATCAACAAATTCATTGCTCCACAGGTCATTGCCACCGGCAGGAATGTCGTAGGACTTGGACGGGACAATCAGGTCGGGTTGACCCAGGGCAGCAGCGAAATTCCACTCACTGGGGTCTCTGACCTGAGCTGGAGGTGGCGCATTTTCCGGATCCCCCATGGGTGCACCGGCCTCGACCCAGGCGACGATCTTGTCGATGTCTTCCTGGGGCAGGCGCCAGTCACCGATCAGATCCTGGATGCCGATGTGCTGGTCGTAGGCATAGGGGGGCATCTCACGGTTGGCGACGCGGTAAGAAATCAGTGGTGCCCAGGGGCGAACCTGATCGTAGTTCTCAAAGGCCATGGGGCCAATGCCGCCATCCTGGTGGCACACCACACAATTCTCATTGATGATGCGGCCAATCTCGCCGTTGTAAGCCAGTTCGTGGTCGGATTGCGCGGATGCCTGAGTATGGGCGCCAAGCAGGGCGAGGACAGCGATGCCGGGCCAGGCTTTTGCATTTCTCATCTTTCTCTCCTTTATGGTCTTGTAGTCTTTTAGTCGAAAGTAATTGGATTGAAAATTGAAGCTTATTTCCCTACGGAAGCTATGGATTTAAGTGTACTCCTTAACTACAAGTGGAAAAAGTGGGAAATAGCATTAATTTAGACAACTGGGCAATTTTTGGTCTGTAGCCCTGAATGCAGCTATTAATCTGGGGCTGAAGTTTTTATATTTTAAATCAGTGGGTTACGGTTAGGAGGAGTTAAAAGGAGGCAGCTTGGGCCCTGAAGCGGCTTCGTTGGGACCTGATGGCTGGGGCGGAACAAACAACGATAGTGGAATTGTAGTGACAGCATGTTTGGGCAAAGCAGCAGGCCAATGGCGGCNCTTAGGCTATGAATGTGGCAATCGGGCAATAAAAAAGGGCCGGTTGTTGCCAACCAGCCCTTTNTCGATTTTGCCCGTTTAGCGAGACTTAGTCGTCGTCGCTACCCGCCAGAGAACGCTCTTCACGCTCTCGACGCTCGGCTACCAGATTTTCGTAGCCTTCATCGTCGAGGTGAGTCACAGCAATCCAGGCGTGTGACATCTCGTCACCAGTACGGCTACCACCGTAAACCCATTGATCCGGATCTGGATTGTTGGGGTTATCCGCTGTGTTGTCGTACCACTGCTTTATCACAAGTACTTGACCTGGTGCCAGGAGAGGTGCCACTTCGGAATCGTAAATGTGGCTGTGGTGCCAGGTTGCGCTCCAGTTGGAGATTTGACTGATTGGGGTAGTACGTCCAGTCTTCGGATCGAACTTCTCAAGCGACGCAGCGTTCATGCGCAGGTGGCCATGAGGCTGGAAGCTGTCGATGCGTACAGGGTGATCGAACGAGTGGAAACCCTGAGTCATGGTATAACCATTAGGAGGTACGATTAGGTGGCCATTCTCATAACCTTCACGCAGCGGGTAAAGACGCAGGTCCTGTTGATAGATGTCTTCGCGCTCGGCGAATTCATCGTCGTGGAACCACAGTGCGATTTCAACCACGTTGTCTTTAATCATGCCGCCTTCAGCGGTCGCGCCCACACCACCTGGGAACATGTGGATGTCCCAACGTACCAGGGAGTTTGCAGGCATAGTGCGGCAAACGCCGTCTGGCATTAGCTCGCCCCACTTACCCATGGCGTATTCTGTTAGCTGACCGTACTGCTGCAGTTCGCCTTCTTCGTCGTAAACGTATACGTCAGAGTTGGCGTGGTGAACAACGGCCTTCGCGTCACCGCGTGGCTTCACCTGTACCGCCTTGATGCAGCGATCTTCGGTCAGTTTGGGATCTGTAAATTCCTTGCTCCACAGGTCGTTGCCATTCGCGGGAATGTCATAGGCCATGGAAGGAATGATCATGTGTGGCTCGCCGAACAGAGGTTCGAAAGTCCAGCCATTTGCATCAGGCAAATCGGCAGCGGGGGGAACGATGTCGGTGTCACCCAGCGGTGCACCCTGCTCAACCCAGGCTACTATAGCGTCAATTTCTTCATCCGCCAGTCGCCAGTCGCCTTCCAGATCCTGGATGCCGACGTGCTGGTCATAAGCGTAGGGAGGCATCTCACGATTCTCAACCTTGTAAGAAATCAGAGGTGCCCAGGGGCGTACCTGGTCGTAGTTTTCAAACTGCATAGGACCAACTCCGCCTTCACGGTGACATACAACACAGTTCTCATTGATGATTTTGGCTACGTCACCGTTGTAGGTGACCTCGCGTTCCTGCGCTTGCGCGCCCAAACCGAGAGCTAGAGCTACCGCTCCGCCCAGTAAGGCACTGGTTTTACGCACATTTTTCATGCTGTTCTCCTCAAGTTGGGATTTGGGCAATATCNGGGAAAAATANTAAGTTGCGGGTGCTCAAAAGTCCATTATTTCCGGTGATTTTNGACGCCTTAATGCAACAAATTGAAACAATCTGTGAGCGCCGAAACACGGGCTTTTCGGGCTTTTGCGCAGAACAAGACCACAATGTAGGTAGGGGTATAGCGACCTTGTCTGCATTNAAAGAAGCGACCGGCACAGGACCGGTCGCTTTCCTACTTAAAGGTTGGAGGCTTACTTAGCGAACCGTGACGCGCTGGAACACATTGGTCCAGCAGCACTGATCGCCGTTGGAGCTGTCAGGCGCCGAGTGGATATCGACTTTGGCTGAGATGATGTAGTCGCCAGGCTCCGAGAAGGTCGCATAAACCCGTGCGGTACCTGCGGGGCCAGGGATCTCCAATTCGTTGGCTGCNGGGGCGCGCCAGAAGCGAAAGCGGCGGTCATTCTCGTTATAGGGATTTTCAGCGGCAGGGGTAGATTCGTGGGGGGTGAACTCCACGTCTCCCGTGCCCTGGTACTTCATGAAAGCCACGCCCATTGGCAGAGGCTCACCGAAGCGCGGATCCGTGGGATCACGCTCNGCCGGGTCACTCGCATTGATCACGATCTCAACTTGCTCGCCGGCGCGAACCGAACCGCTGGGATGGTCACCGACCTGGGCATAAAGGCCAGGCTGTTGCCCACCATCTTCGCCAATACCGACCAGTGGCTGCATTGCGCCCTGGGGCCGCGGACGNATAAAGTCCAGCTCGTACGCAGAACCGCCATAACGACCAGGTACTTTCAGCTCTTCGTTGTCACCTGTTTTCAGGTGCCACCACACGTCAGTCTCACGCTCGGCGTTGGGTACAGTAACCGTGAAAGCGCCGGTAGTGCGGCCCGCGGGGAAGTGAGTGGGCTGGATGCCATCCCACTTGTCGGGTTCGATGCGGTTACCTTCACCTAGGGGAATATCAACGGCTTCATCGTTGCGATTGATAATGCCGAAAGAGAAGCTGGTGGTGCCGTTCTGGTTGTCAATCCATCCTTCCAATACGGGAATGATTGGCAGTCCACCCGGAGGGGAAAGGCTCAGGAAGCGGCCAGATTCAGTGGATTGAGCGGAGGCGGTTATCGCTACCATTGCAAACAGGGTAGCTAATAGGGTGGAAAGGAAATTTTTGAGGGTTAGCATGGATAATGTCTCCATTTACGTCAGCTATTACAATACTGTTAATTGAGTCTATTCAAATCGCGTCCAACTTAAATCGTGCCGGGGCGAAGAATTACCTTTATTATTCTTGCTTGCTGTTTGACAGGGGGGCTAGCATAGCGGCCAAATCCGTCGGCGTCTAGGCAATTACAGCCCAATAAAGTGCCTTTATGTCTTTGTTTTTTTACAAATTGTTACATTATTCACCAGCAATTCTACTATGAAAGAAGTTTCTCAACATAGCCTGCTGTCGCGCTTTTTGCTGCTCTCAGGGCTGGTCACCACGCTGTACGCAGCATCGGCAAATGCCGCCCTGGATCGGGTTGGGGATTTTGCGCTGTTGGATGACAGCGGCGAGTTTCACCAGCTGAGTCGCTATCGGCATCGCACGGCACTGGCGCTGATGGCCTATGACGCAAGCTGTGCAGAAATGGACGGCGTGATCGCCAACTATGCAGAGCTGGGCGCGCGCTTCGAGGCACAGGGAATCGACTTTGTGCTGCTAGATTCACTAGATCTGGGCCGCAGCGCTGCCCAGGCTCTCGACTTGCCGCTGCCTTTGTTGGAGGACGACGGCCAGCTGGTGTCAGAAACCCTTGGCATTGCCCACGCTGGTGAGGTGCTGGTTATGAACCCAGAGCGGCTGTCGGTTTACTACCATGGCGACAGCAGTGAGAGTCTTGCCGCCGCGTTGACAGAAGTCGTTGCCGGCACCGTGGCAGATACTGTTTCTGTGCCGACTCAGGGCTGTGATATTGACTACACGGTCAAGAATAGACGGATGGAATCACCGCCGGATTATGCCACTGAGGTTGCTCCGATTGTGATCAACAACTGTCTAGACTGCCACGTGCAGGGCGGGGTTGGGCCTTTCGCCATCGATTCTTATATTATGCTGCTGGGTTGGTCGCCTATGATCAGGGAAGTATTGCTGAACAAGCGCATGCCGCCCATGCAGATCGATCCCTACGTGGGGCACAGCAACAGCGCTCGCGGTGTCTCAAAGCAGGACTTGCAGACCCTGATTCACTGGATTGATGCCGGCGCACCGCAGGGTGAATTCGAGTTGGACCCGCTGGAAGAATATGCGGTGAAAGAATCCCGGTGGGTGCTTGGAGAACCAGACTACATTGTCCAGGGGCCAGAGCATGCCATCCCTTCCACCGGTGTTTTGGACTACTACTATAGCAACGTGGACCTTCCCTTTACCGAAGACAAGTGGATAAGGGCCGCGCAATATCGTGCTGGCGATACTTCGGTACTGCATCACCTGATTACCTTTGTCACCGGACCGGAGGAGGACTTCTGGGGCACTGAGCGCGANAGCACATCTACCAGTCGCCGTTTNGTAGCAGGNTATATTCCGGGCAAGGATAACGTCTACGAGTACCCCGGTGGGGTTGGTGTGCGCATTCCCGCNGGGCAACGCCTTTCTATGCAGTTCCACTATGTCACCAANGGTCAATCCACCATCGATCAAACGGAACTGGGTCTATACTTNAGCGATGAACCGCTGCAGCAAGAGCAACGGGTGCAGGCTGTAGGCACCCGCTTCGTGCTGCCGCCGGATACGCCTGAGTTTCCGATGTCGGCGAGCCATCTGTTCGAGGAGGATGTGGTAATTACCGGACTGCGGGCGCGCATGAATTTTCGCGGTAAGAAGATGCGCTTCGAGGTGGAGTCGCCAGACGGTACAATTCAANATCTGTTAAGTGTGCCCGCCTATAATTATGGCTGGCAACCACANTATCTGCTGAATGAGCCGGTGCGAGTTAGCGCAGGCTCGACGGTGCACGTCATCGGTGCCCTGGATAATTCGGTTTCCAATCCGACCAACCCGGACCCCAGTCTGGAGATCAAATTTGGTCTTAATAGCTGGGAAGAAATGTTTACCGGTTATTTCACTTACCACCCGGCGTTGGACTAGTGCTTGCTGCCAGCACTACTGGGCCGGCGTAAGGGACAAATATTGATCCGGCAATTATTTCCTAGACTAACCCGGTAGCAACTTCCAGGTTTCACCCAACAGGAATCCGGCACTGGTGACCAGACCCAATACCGGTACCCAGGCCGCTACTGCAATTAGTCGCAGCGGAGACCGCGCCCGTCATCATAATCATTAAGCCCGCCAGTTGGGTTAGCTGGGGCCTGTGAAAACCCTTATGAATAAACAGTGCACCATCGCCGCTCACGGGTAAACGTGAGGCCAACTCCGCGAAAGAGAATGCAGTGACTCCAGCCACCATGGCGGCGAGAACGAAAGAGTAGGGGGCGAAATCGCCAGCCGTGTTGGCGACGACACCAATCAGCACATAGATGCCCGCTGCATGGACATTGCCTAGTCCGTAGAATGTAATCAGCGGCAAGNACAGNGTGCGCCGTAATCCANTTNCGGTGTCTTGTGCCATGTGTTTNTTAAGCCTNGTCTGTGTANGTGAGCATGAATTGATTGCGTACAGNTTGACTCGTGTCTGCTATGCTAGCGTCNNAATTTNATCCCGCCAGTGTATGTGATTGTAGATAAATGGATACTGATTTATGGNAAGTTTGTTTAATTGGCGGGGTTATGAGGATGTCACGGTGGCTCAAGGGTAGCGAGTAATCATGCCGGGAACATTATTCTACGGATGGAAAATCGTTTGGGCGATCCTGGTACAGCTCACCTTCACCAGCGGTCTCAGTTTTTATAACCACGCGATCTACCTAAATGCATTGGCGGCGCAGCCCAGTTTCGATGTGCGGTCGGCGTCTACAGCGGTTTCGGTATTTTTTCTAAGTGGCGGTATCTCCGGGCTCTACGTTGCCAAGCTGGTACAGGATTATGATCCGCGCCTCTGTATTACTGCGGGCGCACTGATAGCGTCGCTGTCATTGGCAGGGTTGCCCTTCGTTTCCAATTTGGCCCAACTGTATGCGGTCTATGGCATCTTTGGGGCTGGTTTCGCGGCATCGGCCTTGATTCCTGCGACTACCTTGGTGACGCGCTGGTTTCATCGCCGTCGTGCCTTGGCCTTGTCCCTTGCTTCAACCGGACTGTCACTGGGCGGTGTGGTATTGACCCCTTTGTGTGCGTTCATGGTGGACCGGCTGGGTTTTACGCTCGCCGCGCCGATAATGGGTGTCATGTTTTTGCTGGGGGTCATTCCTGTTGCCTGGATCTGGCTCAGGCCCAATCCAGAATCTATGGGTTTACTGCCCGATGGTGATGCTCCAGATGTCGGTGAAAACGATTTGACTGAAAAAGGGACAGCTGGCACTTCTGAAAAAGTTAATAAGGAGAAAGTTGAGCCGGGTTTTAGCTTCAAAGAGGCGCGCAGCGGTCGCTTTTTTTGGAGCGTCAGCCTCGCCTACATATTCCTAATGCTGGCCCAGGTAGGCGGTATCGCGCACCAGTATGGCCTTGCTCGCGAGCAGCTGGATGATGCGCAGACCGCGCTGGTGGTGGCGATTTTGCCGGTAGCCAGCATTATCGGTCGCCTGATCGGTGGCTGGGTGGTTGATCAGGGCGCGATTCGCAGCTTTGCCATCGTTATGATGGCTCTGCAGGCCGGGTCGCTTAGTTTGTTGGCGGGAGGCTTTAGCGTATTGACCTTGTGTATTGGTCTATTCCTGTTTGGCGCTTCGGTCGGCAATCTGCTGATGTTGCAACCCCTGATCCTGGCTGAGGCATTTGGGGTGAGGGACTACGCCAGAATTTTTTCCGTCAGTAATCTTATGTCCTCCATGGGTACTTCTATTGGACCAGCCTTGCTGGGTTTTGTCTATGTCGCGAATGACAGCCTGTACGCGGCTGCTTACATCGTTGCGGCAACGGCGGGTGGTCTGGGATTGCTGCTGTTCCTGGCCGGAGGCAAACTGGAACACATACGAAGCAGCTAAGCGGGTGGCTTGAATCTGCGTGCACCTTGGGATGTAATGCGTGCCTGTCGCGCTTGTCTCTTCGCGAGCTCGCGCCGGCTTTCAACCCAACTGATTGAATCGATGCACTTGCCATGATCAAGGAAATTGCAGCCTTGCTTAGCCTGTTGCTGGTGGCTGCCATCATTGGTCTCAACGCGGTCGGCATTTCCCCTGCTTTTATCTATTACGGCCCCGGTGTTGCTTCCGGTATTGGCTCCAAGCTGTTGTGCAGTGCCGAGTACGTCATTGGCAACAGCCGAGAGCAGGCTTTCGATGACCTAGTGCAGTATTCGCAGATCCTGTCCCAGGTCACGGTGCGCTACAACGACGAAGATCAGTCAGTCACCACCAGCCTTTTCGGACTGGAAGAGAAGACTGCGAGCTACATTCTTGGCCTCGGCTGTGCCGTTGACTATCCCAGTGAGAATGCGCGGCTTGGGCTCAGGGTGCAACCCACAGAACCCACGGATTTGCCCTGGCCCCGCGGTAGTTCGGTTCATTCAATTGATCAGGGCTTGCAGACTATGCTGGATGACATGCTGGCGGCGGACAATGCTGCCGGCCTGAATACCCGAGCTCTGCTGCTGGTGCAAAAGGGAGAGATCAAGGCCGAAGCATACGGGCAGGCTATGAATGCGGAGTCGCGCCTGCTGGGCTGGTCCATGGCAAAGAGTCTTATTTCCATTATGCTTGGAAATCTGGAAATGCGCGGTCTGATCGATCTAGGGTCGGCCCCTGGTTTTGAAGCATGGTCTGGCGACGAGCGTGCGAACATCGCGATTAGCGACATGCTGACTATGACCGATGGGCTAGAATTCTCGGAACATTATAATCCCGGTGATGACGCCACCGCGATGCTTTTTACCTCAGTATCCACTTCTGATTATGTGTTAGACATGCCTCTGGCCGCCGTGCCCGGCAGCCGTTTTAATTACAGTTCTGGCACGGCAAATCTGCTGGCGCGACTCTATACGGAAACCCTAGGGAGCCCACAGCTGGCCTATGATGATTATCGCCAGCACATTTCTGCACCCCTCGGATTTCAGCATACGGTTTTTGAAATGGATGCCAGCGGTGTGTTTGTAGGAAGTTCCTATGTCTATGCCTCCGCCAGGGATTGGGCCCGTATGGGGCAGTTGATGCTGAATGGCGGTGAATTGAATGGTGTTCGAGTCGTTACGCAGGGCTGGGTAGCCAGAGCAATCCAGCCCAATTCATCCGGCAATGATCGGGCGTACGGATATCAGTGGTGGTTGAATCGAGGCAATGAGCGTCTGCGTTTTGCAGAGCTTCCTGAAGACATGTATTACGCCAACGGCAATCGGCAGCAATTAGTAGCGGTGGGGCCTTCGGCCGATGCCGTCATCGTCCGCCTGGGCTGGACTGCAGGCCGCTATCCGGTAGCCGAGAATTTNGGNGCCATATTGGATGCGCTTTAGCGAACCCTGCTCTGGTAAACAATATTCAGTCTGCAGAGCCTAGGATGCGCTAACCATAAACATGATGCAAATCGACCCGCAATTCACAGGCTACCTGCGGGATCCGCCAGGACTCTCTTACACTAACCCGGAATACTCCTGGTTCACCCAGCGCCTGGTGTCATCGCTGGAAGCACTGCTGGGCCGCAACAAGATCGAAGCGGCTTACTGTAGCCTCAAGCGTCGTGAGCTTGATATCCAGNCTTTCTTCGCTGAGGCGCTCAAGGAAGTGCGGATCAGCGTTCAGTTTGATGCTGAGCGATTAACAGCAATTCCCGAAACTGGGCCGTTGATGTTTGTCGCTAATCACCCCTTTGGCGTGGTTGATGGCATTGTNCTGTGCGACCTGGCGCTCAAGGCCAGGGGCGATCTGCGCATATTGCTGAATTCTCTGCTTTGNCAGGATAGGGAATTGGCGCCATACTTTTTACCAATCGATTTTGAAGAAACCAAGACCGCTGTAAAAACCAACATCCGGTCAAAGCAGCTCGCCCACGAATATCTCGCACAGGATATTCCGGTGCTAATCTTTCCATCTGGTATGGTCTCAACTGCCGACAAGATGGGATTTGGTTCGGTTGTAGATGCACCTTGGACCACGTTCGCCGCAAAGATTATACGCGAGGCCGAGGCAACTGTGGTGCCGATTTACTTTCACGGCNGCAACAGCCGCTTGTTTCACATNGCCTCCCATATTTCGNAGCCCCTGCGTATGGCGCTGCTAGTGCATGAAGCGCTACGTATGTTTGGGCAAACTGTTCAAGTGGAAATTGGTGCGCCTATACACTGGCCGGAGCTGGCTAGGCGGGGTGGTCGTGCGGATTTGACCACTTTTCTATACAAGCAGGTGCAGAAACTCGCGCAACCCTGAGGTGTGGCGAAACTGTGGCTGGATTGAGCTGGCAAATGCAAGAGCAGGCTGCAATACCCGGTCAGGCAGAGGCCTGGCGGCGTGGTTTTTGTGCGCTGGTTCGCTTGAGATTGGTGATTACTGATTCCATCGCGCGATTCATCAGGGAGCCTTCGCTTACAACTTTCACTGCACCGGCCTTGAGTTCATGAGCCAGGCGCATGCGGGTGAGCTCTATGACTTTCTTGCCTTCACTATCGGCGAAGAATAGCTTCTCGATGCTGTCGATCTTGGATGCCAGAGCGCATCGCACGCGCTCCCCAGAAGTGCCACGGAATTCCATCCAGGTGCCAATAGCAAACTTGTCTACTCGCCGAAGATCCGGGTCATTCCGCGGCAAGGTTGGCACATCTTTCTTATTGCGGGTAGCAAGGATGACGCGGCTGTTAAGGGAGTTGCCATTTTTGGACGGCTCTGCGGTGGCAAGGTGTTTGGCCTGGTGGAAAGTAAATTCCTGTANCTGCTTGAGCTGACGCATAATCTTGNTGATCTTGGTCTTGGAGGCGCCGCCTATTTCCAGCGCCTTACCTAGGTTGTCCAGCAGGCGTGGGTTGATGCGTTCAAACCTTTCCCTGTCACCCACATGCTTTTCTGCTTGTACTGTCCACAGTAGCACGTCTATGGTGCTCATCACCGGCTTCCAGGATTTTCCTTCTGGCCCCTCGCGGGTTAACAGCTTCACCAGAAAGCTATGGATATGCGTATCCAACAGGTTGCGAATGGAAGGGTCCAAAGATCCTTTGAGAACACGTTCATGGATCTTTTGCCGCACGTACTCATTTACGTCGTCCATGCTTCGGCCAATATTTTCAGATTCCCGCACCCTGCGCTCAAGGTTGAGATCGGTACCGACAATTTTGCTTCGGGAGACGCGCAGATCATTCAGCAGCTGCTGCANAAATTTATCGCTGGGCGCCGACTCCGNNAGCAGCTGCTCAACGATTTGTTTAACAGTNTGGTACACCGGATCACTTTCGAGATTTGCGGTCTGGGTCCAGGAAATACCGGCTAAGGCCAGCTCGTTAAGCAGCGCCCTTGCTGGGTGATTTTGGTTGTTAAAGAAGGTAGTGTCTGTCAGCGCTACCTTCATAATGGTGATTTGGGTGCGACCGATAAGTTCTTTCATTACCACCGGCAGGGCTTCATCTTTCCAAATTGCCTCATAAAGCATCGTCACGAGATTGATAACGTCGCCTGATTGAGCTGAAATTGCGCCCAGGTTGCCACTGCTTTGTTTAGCCTTCAAAGAGTTATTGATAAACTGAGTCGCGTTATTTGCCGAAATAGAGCCCAATGTCCCACTTCTGGCAGCTTTGTTAAGCATATTGGATTGAATGTCAGTCAGCATGCCCACCAGCGTTTGTCGTTGTTTGCGTATTTCTTCATGTTCTGCGACCAGTTCGCCGCTAATCTCGGCCCCGGCTGTGGCGCCGAGGCCAGCATTGTTCGATTGTTTGGCCAGTCCATGAACCAGGGTCTGCATCGTGGAAAACTTCTCTGCCTGGGCTTGATCTAGGCTTGCTGGTTTGCGCGTCATGCGCGCTTCAAGTTTGGCCTGCTCTTCGGCTGCCTTGAGCTGCAGCTCTTTCTCCATTTGCGCGCGGGCTTCGTCCCGCTTCTGCTTGCGTAGCTCCCTCTCCCTGACGGCGATTTCAAGCTCAGGTAAGACTCCTAAATCAACAAGCAGGTAATTGGCCTCGGCAATTACGTCGTCGTATTTTCCGAATACGGTTTTGTTGAACTCACGATAGATGGTCAGCAGATAGTGGGCCTTGAATCCCAGCGGCTTGATGGCCTCGTTAAAGCAATCACCAACTTGTTCAGGATCTAGCGGATTGTTGGTTTCGACTATACAGATATTAGGGTACATGGTTTCCAAACGGGTGATAAAGCTGCGCATTCCCTTGATTTCCTTGTCGCGCAGCTGTTTCACCATGCCTTCCATGGCGATCATGGCTTCCAGGTAGTCATGGTCAACCAGGCTCAAGTTATCGTAGCTATCAGGTTCAATCTCAGGGTCTTTGACCACCAGGGTGGTGAGTTCTTCAAAGTAGCTATGAATGCTATTCATAAACCGCTCGGCTATGCCCCCGGATTCCTCGGCAATGGGAGGGGGCTTGGTTCCGGGGAAACGCATGGTCTGGGCTTCGATTTGCAGGCGTGCATCATCGAGGGCTTTTATCACCAAACGAGTGAGGGCCTTCGACGCTGCAAATTTTACTTTGTCCAGATGCTCTTTCATTAGCGCTTTTATGCTCTAACCCGGTTCGTGCAGGGGTAGTTTCCTGCTGGGCAAGACTACTCCCCCTTTGGAAAAGTCTGTACTGATATTAGCGGGAAGCTATGCACCAGTTAAGGTAACTCCGCTTCGCTTTTTTAACCGNATTAATTCTAAACTNATTTCANGTGCTTACAGGGTATTAACGGGCGTAANTTTCCNGGGTNATGACCCATTTTNTGGTCTAATCGCGATTTGNGTAGANGCGTCAAGTAACCCTTTTAAGTTTTCTAAATNTTTGTTTATTATAGATATTTTCAATAATTATATNGTTCAAAATGGAANCGGCGGCGGCAATATCCGCAAACGAGAGGTAAAGTGGGGAAAATCCGAGTCGGAGCAGGTTGGGGGCGCGAAAATCGACCATCACGCCAGCAGCGATAAGTGCCTGGCTAATAGGGTAGGCCTGCTCATGGGAAAAGCTTAGTTGTGCCCCTCGAATTTCCGGGTTGCGGGGAGAAACCAGCTGCAGCTCAGCAAGCGCTGGCTCCGCCTCGATCAGATAAAGGAATGTTTCGCTCAGTGCAGAGGCTTTCCGATTTAGGTCGGCGGGACTGACCCCTTCGAAGCAGTTCAGCGCAGCGTCTAGGGCCGACATGGCAAGTACTGANGGCGTGCCGGTNTGGAGTTGGTTGATGCCCAGATCGGCTTCATAGCTTGGGTTNAATGCGAAAGACNCCTTATGNCCCATCCAGCCCTGCAGGGGTTGTTTAATTGACTGCAAATGGCGTGAGGCAACATACAGAAAAGCCGGNGCGCCAGGTCCGCCATTCAAGAATTTATAGCCACAACCAACGGCGAAATCTACCTGACAGTCATCCAGAGCCAGGTCAATTACTCCGGCACTGTGTGACAGGTCCCAGATCGTTACGACATCGTGCTGCTGGGCGAGACGAGTCAACGTTGCCATATCGAGTTTGCGACCCGTTCGGAAATCAACGTGAGTCAGCATCAGTACGGCTGGGCCTTCCGCAATAGTGGCTTCCAGTGCATTGGTTTCCACCAGTTTNAGTTCGGCATGGNCGCCATGCTGTTGTAACAAATCCCTNAGTCCCTCGGCGATATAGAGATCGGTAGGAAAGTTGTCTCGNTGACTCAGGATTATCGGTTTTTGAGTCTTGCTCAGCGCGAGGGCTGCACTNAGTAGTTTGAACAAATTNACCGAGACAGAATCACAGCACAAAACCTGTTCCGGAGCGGCACCCAGCAGCGGGGCGATGCGAGCGCCGANGCGCAGCGGNAAATCAATCCAGCGGTGTTTATTCCAGCTGGAAATCAAGTCCTGNCCCCATTCCTCCAGCACGACCCGCTGCATCGTTTTGGCAGAGGCATGGCAAAGCGGACCCAGTGAGTTGCCATTGAGGTAGATAATCTGAGCGGGTAGGTCAAACAGATCTCGGCAAGACGCCAGCGTATCCGCCTTATCCAGAGCTGCGATGTCAATTTCTGTCATGGCGTCAGTCTATTATGCAGGGTGTTGAGTAAGAGACGATAGGCCGCAGTGCCCGGGTGAATCCAGTCGAAGTGACCGGCACCGGTGACTACTGAAGTCGGCAGCACATCTGCCTTGAAATGATCCAGCGGCACGATGTCGTCGCTGCCGCCGTGCAGCAACAGGCTTTTGGGGTGCAGCGGCTGTTTGACTGGGTTGGCCAGGGCGTAAAGTTCGCGGGCTTGCTCAAGGGACGTCCCCATGAATAGTGGGGCAGCCTGCTGACAGCTGTTGTTGCCCAGGCTATAGCTTTCTATGTCTACAATAGCGGCCAGACCGATAATCGCGCGGGCNGCTGGCAATTCTGCACCCGCCATTAAGGCCAGATGTCCNCCGGCGGAGTGGCCCGCGACGGCGATTCGGGAGAAATCGATGGACTGGTTCTCTATTAGCTTGAGGCGGTCTAACTGAGATAGTGCCAGTCGAATATCTGCTAGCGTGCCGGGCCAGCCGCCACCAGAATCCCCGGTGCGGCGATATTCCAAAGACCATACGGCAAAGCCTGCCTGGCTCAGGGCTGAGGCCAGAGGTCGGCTGTGATTCACATCGAAGNTATTGAGCCAGCAGCCACCGTGAATCAGGATCACCAGAGGNGCCGCCTCNGCGGAATCAGGCGTCCACAATAAACCATACTGCAGTGGNTCATCGCCGTAGNATACTTCAGCTTGGGGCTCCCGGGTCGCCAGNGCAAGGACTTGCTCGAAACTCACGTTTTCTTCGACCGCANGGTACTCCTCGGCGCTGAAGTCAGGGCTGAAGACTCCNAGGNNAGNGGTCAAAAGGAAGCAGCCAGCTATCAGNCCATGGAGGNTTTTCGTCTTCATAAATTTACGCTCTCAATGTCTCAGCTAAATATCCGTTTCCAGCTTTCCGGGACGCGAGTCACTCTGCCCGCGGCATCGGTCCATACGTGTCGGGTATATCCTGTAACCAGCACGCTACCGCTGTCAGTGTCGACGACTTCGTATCGGAACGTCACGCGTCTAGTAAGGTTTTCCTCGATCCAGGTCCTGACGCGGATCTTATCGCCATAACGCCTGCTGCCGACATAGCGCAATTGCGCCTCGGTAACCGGCAGCTGGTATCCACTGGCCTCGACCTCGGCATAATCACTGCCTAGATCACGAATATATTGGCTTCGGCCTTCTTCAAAATACACCAGGTAATTTGCGTGGTGCACGACACCCATGGCGTCGGTCTCGGCGTAGCGCACAGGAAACTCGGTTTCCACCACTGTGTGAGGGCTTGAGTCGGGCATGAATACTCTCGGGGGATCGCTTAATTGGTGGACGGATCGCCAGTATAACCGAAACCCAGCAATAACTTGCGGCCACATAAATCGTGCAATTCACGACCCTCCAATGCTAACTTTCTATAGGCATGGCGTCAGTTAACCGTGCCCCCTAAATGACTGGTCTGCGCGTGTGTAAGAAGGAATTGAAAGGAAGAGATGCTGCATTTTCCCGAGCCGCCTAAGAATTACAGTTCGGTTTTTCTCGATGAAACCGACAAGCCCCTGCCGGAGAAGATTGATCCGCGCACTCGTTATGCCTTTTTCAGCACAATCGCCAAGGGAGGGAAGTCACTGATCAAGTCGTGCAAGGATTTACATCTGTCTCGATTTGTCTGCTACAAATCGCTTAAGCCTGAGTTTGCCGATGATGAAATAGAGCAAAAGCGCCTGATTCGGGAAGCGCGGGTATCGGCCATGTTGCAGCATCCCAACACGATCCCTACCTATGAACTGGGGCGGGATGCGCGGGGCTACCCATATTTCACTATGAAACTGGTTCACGGATACACCTTGCGTGAGATTCTGGACTATCGAGATCGCTACGATTTAACGCAGTTGGTTGAGCTGGTGGTGCAGGTTGGGCATGCCCTGCAGTACGCCCATATCCATGGCGTCGCGCACCGTGACATCAAACCTGAGAACATGTTGGCGGGTCCTTATGGTGAAGTGCTGCTGCTGGACTGGGGCCTGGCCAAGGTGTGGCACCCCGATGGTCGCGGCGCGAGTGAGGGCGATAGCGGGNCCAGCAAAGGGACNCACATTGAAGATATCACCCTGACCGGGCACGGGAAGGCNCAGGGCACAATACATTACATGTCGCCGGAACAGCTAAACCTTGATCCAGGNATTGATCACCGCACTGATATTTTTAGCCTTGGAGCTGTGCTGTACGAAATACTGTGTGGCAACAAGCCTGCAGCTGGTGAGAAGATGCACGAGGTCGTGGAATCTGTCATCAATGACCAGCCACCAGAAGCGGCCGAAGTGTCTTCTCAAATCGTGCCGCGCCTGCTTAGTGATGTGGCAATGAAATGCCTTAGCAAGAACCCGGAGGACAGGTTTCAANCCATGGAAGAAATGGTGATACTTCTGCAGCAGAATTGGCAAACCGAGTTATCCCGCTTTGCAAGNAGAGACTAATTAAGGCGCTAAATCTGAAGGNCAAGGGTTTGCCCGGACAATTCTGGACCAGATATATAGGGCAGGGTAAAAAATAGAACGAAAATCAAAATAGAGACTGGAGTGTAAATATGCAGTGTTCTGCCTTTGTTAAAGTCTTACTGTTAATCGGGTTAAGTAGCCTCGGTACATTGGGCGCAGCCCAGGATGCGGACCTGATTTTTCTCGGCCAGAACATCATTACCATGGACGCAAGTGACGTCTCCGCAGTGGCAGTGCGCGGAGATCGTATTGTGGTGGCCGGTTCCGAACAGGACGCGCGTGCACTCCAGGGTGAAGACACCCGTGTGATCGAATTAGGCGCGCGCGCGCTGTTGCCCGGTTTTATCGATGCCCATGGTCATTTTGCTGGTGTGGCCCGCTATGTGGATATGCTCGACCTGTCGTCGCCACCGGTGGGCGACGTCACCAGCGTTGATGATATTGTTCGCAAGCTAAAGGGCCGCATTGAAAACCTCAATATTCCGGCCGGTGAACTGGTGTATGGCTACGGCTATGATGACTCTTTGCTGGCAGAACAGCGCCACCCGGATCGCGACGATCTAGACCGTGCTTCCACAGACCATCCTATCGTCATTCGGCACGTGTCTGGTCATCTACTGGGAGCCAACTCGATGGCACTGCTGGACGCAGGAGTTGGTGCGAATAGCCCAGACCCTGCCGGGGGTATAATCCGGCGTCGCACCGGCAGTAATGAGCCTGATGGAGTGATGGAAGAAACTGCCATGCAGTTTTTTCCTGGCACAGGTGAGTTGCTTGNGCCCCAGCGGCAGAGTGAACTGCGCCGGGAAGCGATACAGATCTACGCCGGGTATGGCATTACNACTATCCAGGATAGCAACGTAAGTCAGGCATATGTCGACCAGCTAAAAGCTGAGGGGCTGGAACAGGAGTATGCCGCCGACATTGTGACTTTCGTCATGGGCAATCCACTTCCCGACGACGTCCTGGCTACTGTCGCAGCAGACACCAACTATACGGGCGGTGTCCGCAACGGCGGCGTTAAGTTCACTCTGGACGGTTCACCACAGGGGCGTACAGCATGGATGTCTGAACCCTATAATGCGGGCCCGCCTGGCGCAGCGGCGGACTATGTGGCATACCCCAGCTATGATCCCGATGCCTGGTTGAATCGAATTGGCCCGCTAATAGAGAGAGGGGTGCCAGTTTTAGCTCACGCCAACGGCGATGCCGCTATCGATTTGATGATTGATGGGGTGGCAAATGCTATCGCTGCAGGTCCGGTGCCTGATCACCGTTCGGTGATTATTCATGCCCAGTTGATTCGAGAGGATCAACTGGATCGCGTGGCGGAGCTTGCCATTATTCCTTCCTTTTACTCAGCGCATCCTTTTTTCTGGGGCGACTGGCATCGGCTTAGCTTTGGGGAGGANCGGGCCAGTTTTATCTCACCGGTGCAGGCAGCCATAGCTAGGGACATCCCGTTTACTGTCCATAACGACTCACCTATCGTACCGCCAGACATGATGCGATTGCTTGAGATTACAGTAAATCGCGAGACTCGCAGCGGCTTCGTGCTGGGTGCGGACCAACGCGCCTCGGTAATGCAGGCGCTGCATGCAATAACCCTCGGGGCAGCCTACCAATATTTTGAAGAGAACGAGAAGGGAAGCATCACCGTGGGCAAGAGGGCGGACCTGGTAATTTTGGAAGATAATCCGCTGACAGTAGAAACTTCCGAGCTGGGCGAAGTGGCCGTATTGGAAACCTTCGCCCGCGGTAAGTCAATATTCAACGCTAACACAGATTAAGGAGTCGACATGAAGGTCGCATTTATCGGACTTGGTGTCATGGGCTATCCCATGGCGGGTCATGTAAAGAAAGCTGGGATGGAAGTCTGCGTCTATAACCGCACGGCACCGAAGGCAGTTCAATGGTGCAAGGACTACGGGGGCGACATGGCACCTACTCCAGCAGCAGCAGCCTTAGATTGTGACGTGGTGCTGGTTTGCGTTGGCAACGATGACGATGTGCGCAAGGTTGTGCTGGGAGATGACGGTGTGCTCACGGCTATGAAAGAAGGCGCAATTTTGATTGATCACACCACGGCTTCAGCGGAGCTGGCAAGAGAGTTGGATGCAGTTGCTAGAGCCCAGAACAAACATTTTCTTGATGCGCCGGTATCCGGCGGCCAGGCCGGTGCTGAAAACGGCGCGCTCACCGTGATGATTGGCGGTGAGGAGGCAAGCTATGTTGCTGCCAAGCCCGTTATCGATACCTATTCTCGATTCAGTAGGCTTTTGGGCCCTGCTGGAAATGGCCAGCTGGCGAAGATGGTTAACCAGATTTGTATCGCCGGTGCAGTGCAGGGGCTGACTGAGGGACTTCACTTCGCCATGAAAGTGGGGTTGGACGGTGAGGCTCTGATCGAGACTATCTCAAAAGGCGCAGCCGGCTCCTGGCAAATGGAAAACCGCTACCAGACCATGTTAAAGGACCAATACGAATTCGGGTTTGCGGTAGACTGGATGCGCAAAGACCTGGGCATAGCTCTGGCCGAAGCCACAAAAAATGGTGCTGAATTACCAATAGCCACACTGGTCGATGGGTTTTACGAGGAGGTTCAGCAGATTGGCGGCGGGCGTTGGGATACCTCCAGCCTCTTGACGCGCTACACCCGTCGCTAACCCCACAGAACTGCCATATTCGGGTAATTAGTAGATGTGCGTCGAAAGTGCGATCAGAGACGACAGAACCAGCGCCCCTCTATTGATTAATAGTAAGCAAACCACTAAGTTACGCGTTCTGCTATGAGAGCCTTTGGTAACATTATGTTTGTTAAAAATAAGCGATCAGTTAACCCCCTGATANTAATAGCTTGCGGCTCGCTGCTGGCGCTGTCTGTGCAGGCCCAGACAGACTATGACGTGCCGCGCACCGAATGGGGACAACCGGATCTTCAGGGCGTCTGGAACTTTAGCTCCAATACGCCGATGCAGCGACCTACTCGTTATGGCGCCCAGGAATTCCTGACTCAAGAACAAATTCAGGCTGCTATCGCTCGCCAGGAGGCTGCAAGAGAAGCTGCCGAAGCTGCTGCCGCAGCGCGAGTAGTCGATCCGGATGCGCCCCCTGTGTCCAATAACCCAGGTGGTTACAATGATTTCTGGATAGAATCGGCCGGTATCGGCGACACCGTTCGGACTTCTCACATTGTCTACCCAGAAAATGGCCGCGTCCCGGAGGCTGTGGAGGGCGCGCCTCGTGCCTACGGTGGGCTGGGTCCCGACATTCCCGGCACACGGCCTGTTCGTTATACCGTGGGTGGCATCGCCAAAGACGGTCCAGAGGATCGCGGCCTGTCAGAGCGCTGCATCGTGGGCTTCAACTCGGGCCCCCCCTTTGTACCCAGTCTGTATAACAATAATATGCAGATCATTCAAAATCGCGATACTGCGGTAATATTTACAGAGATGATTCACGATGCCCGCATAGTCCATATGGGTGATAGGCCGTCGCTAGATGAGGATATTCGCATGTGGTCGGGCGATTCCCGCGGTTGGTGGGACGGTGACACCCTGGTAGTGGAAACCAGAAATTTCAATGGCGATCGTCAGACTTTCGCCAGTACNGGTGCNAATTACGATATGGTGCTAACTGAGCGCTTTACACGCACTGCTTACGATACTGTGGGTTANGAATTTACAATCGATGATCCCGCGACATTTACCGATAAGATTACGGCGATCGTTCCTATGACGAAGGTGGCAGGGCAGATCTATGAGTACGCCTGTCATGAAGGTAACTATGGCATGGTGAATATTCTCCGCGGCGAGCGCATGACAGAACAGCGTGAGTCTGCGGAAGGCAACTAATAGAATTAACTAAGCATTATAGAATTAAGGGTTAGCAATGAAATATCTCAAACAGAAACTGATGGGTGTGTTGATGATCAGTCTATTCGCAGCAAATGCGACGGCTCAACTGGATGCGTTTCCACGCACACCTTCGGGCAAGCCGGATTTCAGCGGAATCTGGCAGGCTATGACCAAGGCGCACTACGATGTAGAGCCCCATGCGGCGGCCTACGGCCCGCACCCCGACAGGATGGGAGCGCTGTCAGCGACCCCAGGCAGTCAGGGCATTGTGGATGGCGGCAGTATTCCCTACACCGTAACCGCGCTGCGTCAACGTGATGAAAATCGCATCAATTCCATCGATAATGACCCGTTGACGAAGTGCTATATGCCTGGCGTGCCACGGGCGAATTATCTGCCATTCCCGTTTCAGATTGTGCAGTCTACCGATGTAATCCTCATCGCTTACGAGTTTGCCGAAGCGAACCGCATTCTTTATGTAAATCAGCCCGAGATTCAATCGCAGGTTGATGCTTGGATGGGCCACTCAAACGCGAGCTGGGATGGCGATACCCTAGTGGTGACAGTGACTGGCCAGATGCCGGATACCTGGTTTGACCGCGCCGGTAACCATCACAGCTGGGAGATGGTAGTCGAAGAACGCTACACGCCGATGGGACCCAATCACATCCAGTATGAGGCAACCATCACTGACCCCAATACCTTTACGNAACCCTGGACAGTGAGCCTCCCACTCTATCGTCATGTGGCGGAAAACTATCAGCTGTTGGAATTCAAGTGTGCAGAGTTCGCTGAAGAATATCTGTACGGCGAATATCGAAAGGCAGGCACACCAATCGGTAATCCTCCGCAATAAACTTTGCTAGCCTAAAAAAGNCCNGANACTGAAAAGTATCCGGGCTTTTTTATGCCGACTATACCAGTANGAAGCTGCGGGGTGAGAACCGGTAAGGCAAATCNNTAACCTTATCAGATTAGGAAATTNCTTAATAAGACATGGGTTCCAGCTGCATCAAGATGTTNNGCGCCGATCCCCCGGGACTGCGGCTTTAGTCGTCACCCCTGAAGCTGGCGATTTCCTCCAGAGATTTTCGGGTGATGGCCGGGACCTCGGCATTTTCTGCCGGATATCCGGTAACCAGAATCATATAGGGCTTTTCTGTGGCGGGCCTTCCAACAAGTTCGCTGAGAAACTTCATGGGCGCTGGGGTGTGGGTCAGGCTCGCGAGTCCTGCATTATGCAATGCTGTAATCAGAATACCTGTGGCGATACCTACAGATTCACTGACATAGTAATTTTTTAGCTTGTTACCCTCGGTATCGAAACTGAACTTTTCACCGAAGATCACAATAAGGTATGGAGCGATCTCCAGGAACGGTTTGTTGGCATCGGTACCTAATGGGGCGAGGGCGTCAAGCCAGTCCTGTGGCGCCCTTGACTCATAAAACTCCCTTTCTTCTTCTTCGGCGCCTTCTCGAATTTTGTGTTTCAGTTCTGGGTCGCTGATTACCACAAAATGCCAGGGCTGGTGATTGGCACCACTGGGCGCAGTGCCGGCAGCTCGCAGGCAGTTTTCGATAATTTCTTTAGGTACCGGCTTGTTGGAAAAATCCCTCACCGTTCTTCGCGAGCGCACCATGTTGTAAAAGTTGCTGGCTGATTCCTGCATCTCACCCTGGGCTTGGAGATTGAACGCAAGAGGCTGTGTTTTTATCTTGTCATTGCCCATGTTCAAACCCGTTTTCCTTTGCTCCGCATTTGCCTGCTGTGATGCGATGGAAGAGTATCTCAGCTAGCAATAGCATTTACTTTAGATCTTGGCGATATCAATTGCCATCGCGACTAGCTTAGAGTGTAACCTAAGTACTATATAAGTTTGAGTATGAAGAGACTTCTAATGCCCTGCAATGCTGAGTCATCTATTTTGAGCTTGGCCGGTGCTCATCAATGGCGGGAAACGCTAACGAAAAGAGCGGCACCATCTGCTGTCCATTTCGTTAATGTTGTTATTGTATTAACACGCGATTTTATAGAGCCCTTTGATTACATTGGCTGAGTTGTGGGCGTCCGGTAATTAAAACCACCCACAGATGCTCATGTATTGTTGCCTATAAAGGCTCCGTTCAGTTTGGCGCCAATCTGATTAGAAATCAAACCGTTGAACTGAATAATTGGCCGTGTAGAGGATTTGACTCTACCATCCCCCGACTTACTAGGTCGTCAAGGGGCGTGGCCCAAAACTGGTCACCAGACAGAACTTGCAGACTGCCCTCGCGAATAGCGCTAGTCTCAAAGTTCAGTTGCATATTCGCGGCTAGACCCTGATTTCGCTACCGCTCCCGGTGCCAAAGGAAGAAGAAGCAAAACCAGTACGGTACTCATGATTCCCAATAAGATTAAGTATAGGCGTATGCGTCACTTCCACTAAGAATTGGTTTGTGCTGATTCGAACCAGTGCGTCAGTAGTCTGCTCTCGTTTAAGGGTTCCCAGCTTTTGGTATCGCAGGCTCAGGCCTCGTTTTGTATTTCCTGTGCAATGCGCTGTACATCGTCCATTACCCTAAGCAGATTGCCGGACCACATCATGGTAATCTGTTCCTCGGTATAGCCACGACGCACTAATTCTGCGGTGACGTTAAAGGTCTCTGAGGCATCGTTCCAGCCTGACAGGCCGCCACCGCCATCGAAGTCTGAACTGATTCCTACATGTTCAATGCCTATCAGATCAATCATATAATCGATGTGATCAACGAAATCGGATACGGTTGCCGGTGGCGCATCGGCGAAGCTGGCACCTGCGGCCCAATGCGCTCGTCTCAGCTCGCTCACATAAGTCCCAAATGCCACTGTTTGTACAACGCCGCCGTTCTCTTTCAGAGCCAGCAACATTTCGTCATCCAGGTTGCGCGAGTGGTTAGTCAGCGCCCGCGCGGATGAGTGTGAGGCTATGACGGGTGCACGGCTGAGCTCAAGGGTTTGCATAATAGAATCTTTGGATGGGTGAGAAATGTCGATCATCATACCAAGGCGATTCATTTCCTTTATGGCGAATCTGCCCAACTCGCTGAGGCCTCCATGCCAGTACACGCCATCGCTCTCCCCAGTATTGGAGTCCGAGAGCTGGTTATGACCATTGTGTGCCAGCGACATATAGCGACCGCCGAGGTCATAAAATTTTTCGATATTGGATAGGTCGCCACCGATTGGGTAGGCGTTCTCCACGCCAATCATAGCTACTTTCTTACCCTCGGTGATGATTCTGCGTACATCATCCGAATCATAAGCAATTTCAATTAGGTTTGGTGCTATTTCCTCGGCGAGGCGATGGATCGCATTAAACTTATCCATCGCGTTAGCATGGGCTTCCCGATAACCTTGTGCGCTCAGATCATCCTGTCCGGTATATACGATGAAGAAGGCGACATCCAGGCCGCCTTCATACATTTTTGGTAGATTCACCTGAGTGTCGAGGTCCTGAGTATAGTTAACTTCGGAGGTGAAATTCTCAGTGTTGATGTCTGCGTGAGTGTCGAGTGCGATAACCCGCTCATGGATGCCCTTAGCAATCTCCATCGGTTCCTGGCTCTGAGGGCTGACAGCAGTTTCGGTGTATTCACTGCAGCTAAGGAGAAAGGTTGTTGTTAAAGCGAGGGCGATAGTTCTGCTGACAATAGACATAGCGTACTCGGTTCCGAAGGAATGTTGTTGCGTGAATTGAGATTGCCCGATATCCAGGTTTTCCGGTTCTAGAGTGAGCAACTTAGCATTGCGCCAGAGGCTTTTACAATGGGGAGTTTGATCAACCCTACCTTGGTGGAATACACTGTACTATCAGGTAAAAATTTCTAAGTTTCTACTTTTATAACTTATTTTTTTCAAAGAGTTAACTATGCGCAGCAACGCTCAAAAACTGGCTTTTAGCCGAACTTCCCAGGTCATCGTAAAAACAGTCCTGTTTGTATTCAGCCTCTCCCTGGTAACGCAATCCCTTGCGGAAGGCGGTCGCACCCCGATTTATGCCACGAATGGTATGGTGAGCAGTGCCTCGAAATTGGCCTCGGAAGTGGGCGCGGAGACTCTACGGCAGGGCGGCAATGCGGTGGATGCGGCGGTTGCTACGGCCTTCGCTCTGGCCGTAACCTGGCCATCTGCAGGCAATATAGGCGGCGGTGGCTTCCTGGTTTATCACGGTGACGATGGGGAGGCCACTACCTTTGATTTCCGCGAGAAAGCGCCTANGGCCGCCACCGAGCGCATGTATCTTGGCCTGGATGGCACGGTTGTTAACAATTCCAACCACTTCGGCCCTTTGGCCGTTGGGGTGCCCGGCACTGTAGCGGGACTCTTCCTNGCGCATACGCGTCTCGGCTCCTTGCCTTGGGAGGACCTGGTACAGCCCGCAGTTGAGTTAGCACGCGGGGGCATTCCAATCACCTACTCCCTGCAGACCGGGTTTGAGCGCAGCGCCAGTCGCTTTAAACAGTATCCAGCGTCAGAGCGTAAATTTATCAAGTCCGACGGCTCTTACTACAAGCTGGACGAGACCTGGGTACAGCCAGACCTCGCGCATACCCTTGAGCTGATCCGCGATAATGGTGCTGATGGGTTCTATAAAGGTGAAAATGCCGAACGCCTGGCCAGCTTCATGGCAGATATCGGCGGCTTGATTACCGAAGAAGATCTGGCTGCTTATGCAGCCCGTGAGCGTGAACCCATACGCGGCATTTACCGGGGCTATGAGATTGTAAGTATGCCGCCACCCAGTTCTGGCGGTGTCGGTATCGTACAAATGCTGAATATTCTTGAGGGATTCGACCTTGCGGAAATGGGGCACAACTCGGCCGACTATCTGCACGTACTGACTGAGACCATGCGTCGTGCCTATTCTGATCGCGCCGAGCATCTGGGCGATCCGGATTTTAACGAATCTATGCCTCTGGATCGCCTGATGGACAAGGACTATGCAGCGGACTTGCGTGCGTCCATTGATATGACTCGCAAATCGGAGAGTAGCCCCGAGCTGTTTGCACAGGCCTATGAGTCAGAGGAAACCACACACTTTTCCGTTGTAGATGCAGATGGCGATATGATNAGTATGACTTACACGCTGGAATTCGGCTACGGCTCAGCAATTGTGGTTGATGGCGGTGGATACTTGCTGAATAACGAGCTGGGAGATTTTAATGCAGTGCCAGGTGTCACAGATAAGAGAGGCCAAATTGGTACTGCGCCGAATTTGGTGGCGCCAGAAAAGCGCCCACTGTCCAGTATGTCGCCTACCATCGTGGCGCGAGACGGTAAGCCTGTATTCGCTATCGGTAGCCCTGGCGGCAAGACAATTATCAATACCACTATGCAGGTCATCCTGAATGTCATAGACCATGGCTTTAATATCGCCCAGGCGATTGAAGCAGGCAGGATTCATCATCAATGGTTGCCTGATTTTACCAGTATTGAATCGAATTCTCTTTCTGCCGACACGCTGGAAAGCTTTCAGGCCCGTGGGCACCAGATTCGTGAACGTGGATCCCAAGGTGCAGCAATGGGCGTATTTTACGATCGTGAACAGAACTTGTTTCTGGGCGCGTCAGACTCGCGTCGCGGCGATGGTGGCGCGGTCGGTTACTGATTTGGAGAACTGATATGTATGCAGAAGTGGCTGGCACACTTAGGAATGCTGGTGCGGTATTTGCTGGTACGCTGCTCCTGCTTGCCATCGTACCTGTAAGTGTTGCCCAGATAATGTCTGATGAAGAACGGTTTATTGGTGACTATGAGTTAGTCAGCTACCTCACCTTTCCCGAGCAGGGTTCCGCCAGAGATATGCACTATATCGGCCGGCTCAGCTACGATGAGTTTGGCAACATGTCCGGTCTGGGCATGCCTATCGATTTNCCCCAGGAAGAGGCTGCATCCCAGCCAGGCGGCGACCGCGTAATAGGTGGTTTCGCCTATTGGGGGCAAGTTAGCATCGATAGCAAAGAGCGCATCGTTACGCACCATGTAGAAGGTTCCCCCATGGTGCCTCGTTGGGTCGGTGGCGACAATGTTCGCCACTACGAATTTGATCGTGACTTGCTTAGGCTGTCTATAAAGAATCCCGAGGGTCGCATTACTGCCACTCTCACCTGGCGTCGTTTACAGGAAGCAANCTAGTAAATCCGACAGTCTATCTGAGAGGCACGCAAGACTAGAACAGGAACTGACTCATGACTCTCACCACAAACACCTGCGGCGTGAACAGCCACTGGAGACTCTTTTAATGAAGGGTATCCCGGGTGACATTGGTCAGCGTTTGCGGCGGGAAATCAAGGGCGATGTCCTGTTGGATGACTTCAGCAGGGGGCGTTACAGCACCGACGCNTCAATTTACCAGCTCATGCCTCTTGGAGTAGTNATTCCGAAAGATGACTATGATGTCGAGGTTGCAGTTCAGATTGCCGCGGACGCCGGTATCCCGGTGTTGCCGCGNGGCAGCGGTACCTCGCAGAATGGACAGGCCATTGGTGAAGCCNTGCTTATCGACAGCACNCGCCATCTCAACAAAATTCTCGACTTTGAACCTGAANCACAAACAATNAGCGTGCAGCCGGGTTTGGTTCTGGATCATTTAAACCGCTTTCTCAAACCCCACGGTATGTTTTANCCNGTGGATGTCTCCACTGCCAACCGAGCGACTCTNGGAGGTATGACAGGCAACAATAGCTGCGGAGCACGCTCAATTCGCTACGGNAATATGGTGCACAACGTGCGCTCAGTTGAAGCGNTGCTAGCAGACGGTAGCAGGGTCCATTTNGGCAAGCTGAACGGTTCGACGCCGCAGCCTGCAGTGCCAGAGCAGTTGCTGAGCAGTCTCTTGTCACTCGGCCAAAGAGAGGCCCGGGAAATCACAGCGCGCTTTCCGGACCTGTTGCGCCGAGTGGGGGGATACAACATTAACGTGCTAACTGAGGAGCAGCCAAATCTTGGTCAGTTGCTGGTTGGCTCCGAGGGGACCCTCGGATTTTTTCAGCGCCTGCACCTNGACGTGCAGTCATTACCATCACACAAGGTACTGGGCGTGTGTCACTTTCCGACTTTTTACGCGGCGATGGATAGCACGCAGCACATCGTAAAGTTGGGACCAGCGGCAGTAGAGCTGGTAGACCGCACCATGATCGATCTGGCGCGTGATATCCCGATATTCGCCCCCACCGTGAACCGCTTTGTGCAGGGCGAACCTCAGGCTTTGCTGCTTGTAGAGTTTGCCGGCGCGGACCGTGCCGAACAGCTTCAGTCCTTGCAGCAGTTGGGGGAGCTAATGGGTGACCTGGGTTTCCCAAACGCCGTAGTCGAGGCCACCGACCNCGAGTTTCAGCATGCTGTTTGGGAGGTTCGCAAGTCTGGCCTCAANATCATGATGTCCATGAAGGGGGACGGNAAACCNGTCTCGTTCATCGAAGACTGTGCCGTGCGGCTGGAAGATCTTGCGGAATATACGTATCGGCTCACAGAGATTTTTGAAAAACATGGGACTAGCGGAACATTTTACGCCCATGCTTCTGTCGGTTGCCTGCACGTACGCCCCATACTCAATNTGAAGGANCAGGAAGGGGCTAGCCAGATGCGCGCAATTGTTGAAGAAACACTAGAAGTAGTGCGTGAGTATAAAGGCTCCCACTCTGGCGAGCATGGCGATGGTATTTCCCGCTCAGAGTTCCATGAGTCAATGTTCGGCACGCGCATGGTGAAGAACTTTGAGGAAGTGAAACAGCTATTTGACCCGGCAGGAACATTTAATCCAGGCAAGATCGTCNATCCNCATAGGATGGATGATCGCCAAATCATGCGCTTTCNGCCGGGCTATGGGCCGATTGCTATCGATACCCAGCTGGATTGGTCAGAATGGCTGGGCTTCGAACGCGCCGTCGAAATGTGCAATAACAATGGNGCCTGCCGCAAAGCACAGGTTGGTACCATGTGTCCTTCCTATCGTGTGACCGGTGACGAGCAGCATCTCACCCGCGGTCGTGCCAACACGCTGCGCCTGGCAATCACTGGCCAACTGGGGAAGGATGCATTCACGTCTGATGCCCTGTACGACACCATGGATCTCTGTGTTGGCTGCAAGGGTTGCAAGCGTGAATGTCCAACTGGCGTCGATATGGCCAAGATGAAGACGGAGTTTCTCTATCACTATCGNGCCCGACACGGCCTGCCGCTGCGAGAGAGGCTGATTGCTTATTTGCCGCGCTATGTCCATCGCTTGAAGGGTGCTGCCTTCCTCATGAACCTGCGCGACCGAATACCAGCTATGGCGAAACTCTCAGAGAAGCTGCTGGGGTTGACGGCGCAGCGCAAACTGCCGACCTGGCGTAAGGATCATTTCAAGCCCATTGTTGAAGATGCGGTCGTCGCTGAGGGCGGGAAAGAAGTTGTGCTCTTGGTAGACACTTTTAATGGCTGCTTTGAAACTGAGAATGCGATCGCGGCTATGGCTGTTCTTTCGGCGGCGGGCTATCACGTCCATTGCCCTTCAGCAAAAGATCACAAGCGACCGCTGTGTTGTGGTCGTACTTTTTTCAGCGCTGGCTTATTGGATGAAGCCAGGATAGAGGCGCAGCGCACGCTCGAAGCCCTNGNGCCGTTTGTTGCGCGCGGCGTACCTGTGGTGGGATTGGAACCCTCTTGCCTGCTCACACTTCGAGACGAATATCAGGCCTTGCTGCCCGGTGAACAGGCTGATGCNCTATCCAACAATGCATTCCTGTTTGAAGAGTTTTTGTTCCGTGAGCACCAGGCCGCTCGCTTATCGCTGAAACTCAAGCCGCTCCCACAAAAGCAGGCCCTTATGCACGGGCATTGTCATCAGAAAGCGTTTGCTGTGATGGGGTCGGCTCGTGAGGTGCTGGAACTCATTCCTGAACTCAAGGTTGAGCTAATCGAGTCTTCCTGCTGTGGCATGGCCGGCTCATTCGGCTATGAAGTGGAGCACTATGAAAGCAGCATGGCGATGGCCAATCTCAGTCTGATTCCCGCTGTCGCAAAGGCTAATGGGGAGACACTCATTGTGGCAGATGGCACCAGCTGCCGCAGTCAGATTCAACACGGCAGCGGACGCGAAGCGCTTCATGTAGCGCGCGTGCTACATATGGCGCTGGACTTTCACTAAGACCGCATTTAACAACAAGACAGCTGGGTGATAACCAATGGCCGGAGTAATCAGGCTTGGGGCAGTTTCACTGGCGAGATTGCTTGCACTGCTGATGGCTTGCCTGGGGTTTCTGGCGGGCATTGTTTACAGTGTGGGCGGCTTTCTGTTTGAGCTTAGTACTGGTATTCCTAACTCAGGCACTGCCCTCGCCTTTTTCGCACTGCTTGGTATGCCTCTGCTGTTTGCTATTACAGGCTGCGTGGCCGGTTTGATTCTCGCGTCATTACATAACCTGTTGGCTCGATTCGGTTTTGGGCTCGAGCTCGACTCTAACTAAAGCAAGCTCAGC
>NYWC01000027.1 GCA_002684935.1 Gammaproteobacteria bacterium | reverse complement strand
GCACATCAGATTTCGCTTCGTTCTTGATTGGCTCGTAAGGAGAGAGCTGCACCATATCGGCATTGAAGCCGCCGCCCTGGATCATGAATCCAGAAATGATGCGGTGAAATATCAAGCCATCGTAAAGTTCGCTGTCGGTATAACGGAGGAAATTCTCGACGGAAATGGGCGCCTTGTCTGCCCATAATTCGATGCGGATTGTGCCCTTATTGGTCTCCATGACCACTACCGGATTGTCTTGAGCGAATGTGCTGAAGCTGACGCTAAACAGCAGGGCCAGAAATAGTGCTCGCATAGTGTTCTCCCTTCTGTGGATTTGATGGTGAGCTTGGTGGAGGCAAACTATAACCTAACTCACCGTGGCTGAACCACAGACGACCACAGATAAGACAAAAAGCAGAAGAAGAGGCCGGACTGGGGTTGAGGGAGAGAAATGTGGCTGCCCAACCTGGACTCGAACCAGGAACCAAGTGATTAACAGTCACCTACTCTACCATTGAGCTATTGGGCAGCAGAGTCAAAATTTTCAGAGGTATCCTAGCAGAAAATCGGGCTTCCCCTAGTCTCAGAGGCCGCCTGTCGGCAATGCTTAACTGAGGTTTCCCTGAAAAGGCGCGTAGTCTAAAGAGAAATCGTAAATCGGTCAACCATCACCAAGCGTTGCGAGGGATAATGTTGTACCCTTACGGGCTTTACCGGCTCGCGACCAGACGACGTCACGTTTGGGGTTCGCAAGTCGATCTATTGGTTGCAGTAGCCTCGCAGTATGTCTAAGCAATTCCAGTTAGAGTCAAGCTTCAAGCCCGCTGGGGATCAGCCCGCAGCCATTGCCAGCCTGGTTGAGGGGCTGGAACACGGTCTGCACGCTCAAACCCTGCTGGGCGTTACCGGGTCTGGTAAAACTTTCACCATAGCCAATGTTATTGAGCAGGTGCAGCGGCCAACCCTAGTGATGGCGCCTAACAAAACTCTCGCCGCGCAACTTTATGGTGAATTCAAGGAGTTCTTCCCGCACAACGCGGTGGAATATTTTGTCTCCTATTACGATTATTACCAGCCCGAAGCCTATGTGCCTGCGTCAGATGTCTATATAGAGAAAGACGCCTCGATCAATGACCATATTGAGCAGATGCGACTGTCCGCGACTAAGGCCTTGCTGGAGCGTCAGGATGTAATCGTAGTCGCGACAGTGTCTGCCATATATGGCCTGGGCGATCCAAATTCCTACCTGAAGATGGTCGTGCACCTCGACCGTGGTGACCGCATGGATCAGCGCAAATTGTTGCGCCGTCTGGCGGACTTGCAGTACACCCGCAATGACATGGAGCTGCGCCGTGCCACTTACCGAGTGCGAGGCGATGTCATCGATATCTATCCCGCTGAATCTGAGCGGCATGCCATCCGCATTGAGTTGTTCGATGATGAAATTGAAAAACTCTCCTATTTTGACCCGCTAACAGGCGCCTTGATCAAAGAAGTGCCCAGACTGACTGTATTCCCTAAGTCTCATTACGTGACGCCCCGGGAAAAGTTGCTGGCTACACTTGACGACATCAAAATTGAACTACGTGAACGCCTCGAGCAGCTGAATAACAACAACCGCCTGGTAGAAGCGCAGCGACTGGAGCAGCGCACAAAGTTTGATCTGGAGATGATCCAGGAGCTGGGCTACTGCAACGGCATCGAAAACTACTCCCGCTATTTGTCCGGCCGTGAATCCGGCGAGCCGCCCCCGACGCTTTATGACTATCTGCCAGACAATGCGCTGGTAGTCTCGGATGAATCCCATGTGTCGATTCCCCAGTTGGGTGCGATGTACAAGGGCGATCGCTCGCGCAAGGAAACGCTGGTGGAGTATGGCTTCCGCCTTCCTTCTGCACTGGACAACAGGCCGCTGCGTTTCGAGGAATGGGAGTCGCTCACGCCNCAGATCATCTTTGTGTCGGCAACGCCTGGTCCCTATGAGGNAGAGCATGAAGGGCAGCAGGTGCGACAGGTGGTCAGACCCACTGGNCTGATTGACCCGGAACTGGAAGTGCGCCCCGCTTCGACGCAGGTTGATGATCTGNTGTCTGAGGTGAATCGCGTGGNAGCCCTGAAGGAGCGCGTGCTGGTCACTGTATTGACTAAACGGATGGCCGAGGANCTNACAGANTACNTGGCAGAACACGATGTGNGGGTGCGCTACCTGCATTCGGATATCGATACGGTGGAGCGCTCTGAGATANTGCGAGATCTACGCCTGGGNAATTTTGATGTGCTGGTGGGCATCAATCTCCTGCGCGAAGGNCTGGATATACCNGAGGTATCGCTGGTTGCCATACTGGATGCGGACAAGGAAGGGTTNCTGCGCTCCGAGCGCTCACTTATTCAAACCATGGGTCGAGCCGCNAGGAATCTAAACGGCAGGGCAATTCTTTATGCCGATACTGTGACTGGATCCATGCAGCGCGCAATGGATGAATCCAATCGTCGCCGGGAAACCCAGTTGGGCTATAACGAGGCTCACAATATCACCCCGATCGGGGTGCAGAAACGGGTGTTGGATATTATGGAAGGCGCCTACTCAGCGCCAGGCTCNCGAACCCGGCAAAGAACCCGCTCAGCGGCGGAGCCGCAAGGAGATTATGGCACGCTGAACTTCGCTAATCCGGACGAAATACNTAAGGAAATCACCAGGCTGGAGGCGGCNATGTATGAGCAGGCGAAGAACCTAGCATTTGAAGAGGCTGCCGCGACGCGCGACAGTATTGCCGANCTCAAGCAACAACTGCTAAGGCAATGACTTTATAGGATTTTTGCAGATAAATCCTTCGACATTGACGCCGGTAATTCCGTATAATCGCGAATCTTTCCTATCGGGACGGCAGGCTGGGGTTTTGCTAGCGAAAACCCTCGTCACATTCAGGCTCTGCATCGCATGTTTTTCCGCGATAGAGGGCTGGCGATAGGCGCGTAGCTCAGTTGGTTAGAGCGCTACCTTGACATGGTAGAGGTCACCAGTTCGAATCTGGTCGTGCCTACCATTCCATAGAAGTCTTCAACGTACAGCGGGTAAAGCGCTGTGCTTGTCATAAAGGAATTAACAAACAATGTTGGGATTGCAGCCTGGCTGCACTTCCAATTTCAAGTATTGGGTTTACGGCATGCCTCAAATCACTCTTCCAGATGGCAGTACTCGGCAATATGATCAGCCTGTAACGGTGGCTGTTGTAGCGGAATCTATCGGCCCAGGCCTTGCAAAAGCGGCCTTAGCTGGACGCGTTGACGGTGTGTTGGTAGATACCTCTTACACCATTTCCGGCGATTCAGAACTAGCAATCGTGACCGAACGTGATGATGANGGTATTGAGGTATTGCGCCATTCCTGCGCACACCTGATGGCCCAGGCTGTGCAAAGATTATTCCCTGAGGCTCAGGTGACAATTGGGCCGGTTATCGATAACGGCTTTTTTTATGATTTCGCTTTCGAGAGGCCATTTACGCCTGAAGACCTGGTTGCCATAGAAAAAAAAATGGAGGAGATCGTTAAGGAAGATTTGATCGTTGAGCGCTCTGTTTTGTCTCGCTCCGACGCCGTTGCGCTCTTTGAAGAAATGGATGAGAAGTATAAGGTCGAAATTATTGAATCTATTCCTGGTGATGAAGATTTGTCCTTTTACAAGCAAGGTGAATTTATTGACCTTTGCCGTGGGCCTCATGTGCCAANNACCAGTAAACTCAAGGTATTTAAACTGACATCAGTAGCGGGTGCTTATTGGCGTGGAGATTCTANNAATGAGATGCTGCAGCGAATTTATGGCACGGCCTGGCCTTCCAAGAAAGATCTGAAACTTTACCTTCAAAGACTTGAGGAAGCTGAGAAAAGAGACCATCGAAAATTGGGAAAGCAGTTGGATCTTTACCATATGAGCGATGAAGCCCCTGGGTCGGTGTTCTGGCACCCCAAGGGTTGGAAGCTTTTTCTCCAGCTGTTGGACTACATGCGCGGTCGGCAGGAGAAGGCTGAATATATTGAAGTCAATACACCCGACGTGATGGACCGCAGTTTATGGGAAACTTCGGGGCATTGGTTTAACTACCGCGAAAATATGTTCACAACACAAACTGAGGACGAGCGTGTATTTGCGCTGAAGCCCATGAATTGTCCGGGGTCAGTTTCGATGTTCGCCCAAGGTCTGAAGAGCTATCGGGATTTGCCGCTAAGAATGGCAGAATTTGGAAAGGTGCACCGATATGAGCCTTCTGGGGCTCTGCACGGACTGATGCGTGTGCGGCACTTTACTCAGGATGATGCCCATATCTACTGTACNGAATCCCAAATGGAGCAGGAGTGTATTGATGTCGTCGCTCTGGTACTCGAAATCTATAAAGATTTTGGGTTCGAGGATGTGGTCATCAAGTTATCCACTAGGCCCAAGCAGCGAATTGGTAGTGATGAGATATGGGACAAGCTCGAAGGAGCGCTCATCAATGCTTTGGAATCTATGGCGCTCGAATATGTTCTATACCCTGGAGAGGGCGCATTCTATGGGCCCAAATTGGAGTTTGTATTGCGCGATGCCATCGGTCGTGACTGGCAGTGCGGTACGCTGCAAGTGGATATGAATCTGCCCGAGCGATTTGATATCTCATATGTAGATGAGAACGGCGACCGCGGCAAGCGACCAGTCATGCTGCATCGAGCTTTATTTGGGTCTTTAGAGCGCTTTATTGGGATTTTGATCGAGCATTTCGAGGGAAAATTTCCAACTTGGCTTGCGCCCGAGCAAGCTGTGGTGATGAATATCACTGATAAGCAGTCGGAATATTGCCGTAAAGTGGAAGAATCCTTGAAAAATAAAGGGTTTAGGGCCGCTTCGGACTTGAGAAATGAGAAGATCGGCTTTAAAATCCGCGAGCACTCGCTACAGAAGGTTCCCTACCTCTTGGTAGTCGGCGATAAAGAAGTGGAATCCGGAACGGTTGCAGTGCGCACACGCGGAGGAGAAGACCTGGGAGCGATGACATTTGAAAACTTTTGTTATCACTTGAGCCAGGAAATTTCCAATTACGGCCGCAGTGATAGCCAGGCCAATTGAGCGGTATCTAGTAAAGCAAGGTTTGGAAGGAGTTTGATAATTAGCATTCCAGAGAGGTCAGAGCGCTAGCGCCTATTATGAGAAGTAGTGCCAAAAAGCCACTGATTAACGAATTTATTGAAGCCGACGAAGTACGCCTGGTAGGTGCGGCGGGTGAGCAGGTTGGTATAGTGCCAATCGCAGAAGCCCGAGCGGCGGCTGAAGCAGCCAAACTTGATCTGGTGTTGATTGCACCCGAGGCAGACCCACAAGTCTGCAAGATCATGGATTATGGCAAACACATATTTGATCTGAAGAAGCAGAAAGCGGCCAATAAGAAAAAACAGCGCCGCATTCATGTGAAAGAGGTCAAGTTTCGACCAGGGACGGAAGAAGGGGACTATCAGGTAAAACTACGCAACCTGAGTCGTTTCCTCGAAGATGGGGACAAAGCCAAGGTATCTCTGAGATTCCGAGGCCGAGAACTCGCCCATCAACATCTTGGGCAGGAGCTGGTACAGCGGATTCGAGAGGATCTGGCTGACTTCGGCACTGTCGAGCAGGAACCCAAGATGGAAGGCCGGCAGATCGTCATGGTACTGGCACCGGTCAAGAAGCGCCAATAACTCCTGAGGTCAGTGTCTTTGATCCTGTAGCGTGCGCATTCAGCACGTGGCGCAGGGCAGGGAGAGAACTCAGACTTTTTTGGTTGTTGGTATTTTATTAGCCATCGCATAAGCGATGAGACGTTGCGCCTTCTTCAACAGCACCGGCCCAACGTTAAATGCGGAGTAGGAAACTATGTCTAAGTTGAAGACCCACAGTGGAGCCGCCAAGCGGTTCAAGAAAACCGGTTCTGGTNTAAAGCGCAAGCGCATGAANAAGAGCCACATCCTGACCAAGAAGACCACCAAGCGTAAACGTCAGTTACGCGGCACAACTAGCGTTCACTCGGCAGATGTAGCCGGCGTAAAGCGCATGCTTAGAGAGTCTTAATCCCTAAAATCAGTCAGGAGAAATTTCATGCCCCGAGTAAAACGCGGCGTCGTCGCTAATCGTCGCCATAAGAAAGTATTAAAGCAGGCCAAGGGTTATTACGGAGCCCGCAGCAGAATCTTTCGTGTTGCCAAGCAGGCGGTAACTAAGGCAGGTCAGTATGCTTTCCGTGACCGACGCGCCAAGAAGCGCGTATTCCGNTCGCTATGGATCACCCGAATCAATGCTCAGGCCAGGGAAAATGGCATGAGCTATAGCCAGCTGATTGCCGGTCTCAAGAAGGCCAACATTGAAGTTGATCGTCGCGTGCTAGCTGATTTGGCTGTGCACGACAAGCCTGCTTTCAACGCTATCGTCGACCAAGCCAAAGCCAGCCTAGCGGCCTAAATTTGCGCCAGCGAGCAGTTCATCATGGCTGATTCGGAAACCTTACTGGCGGAAGCACTCCAAGCAATCGAGCATGCCGGTGATGAAAAATCACTGGATTCGCTGCGCGTTCAGTATTTGGGTAAAAAGGGCAGCTTCACTGATTTGTTGAAGTCTCTTGGCCAATTACCGGCTGATGAGCGTCCGGCAGCTGGCGAGAAGATTAATCAGGCGAAAAAGGCTCTGCAGCAGGCCATCGAATCCCGCAAGGGAGAGCTGGNCAGNGCTGCGCTGGACGCCAGGCTGAATGCNGAGCGTCTCGATGTAACACTGCCTGGACGTCGCCAGAGTAAGGGTGGACTGCATCCNATNACGATTACCATTGAGCGCATCAAATCGATTTTTGCTGCCGCCGGTTACGATGTAGCGGAAGGCCCNGAAATCGAAGATGACTACCACAACTTCGAAGCGCTCAATATTCCTGNCCACCATCCGGCACGTGCCATGCACGANACATTTTATNTGAGCCCTGGCACGGTATTGCGTACTCACACATCTCCCGTACAGGTGCATGTCATGGAAAATGGTGAGCCNCCGTTTCGCATGATCTGCCCCGGTCGCGTATATCGCTGCGACTCTGACCTGACCCACACGCCCATGTTTCATCAGGTTGAAGGTCTACTTGTAGATGAGCGCGTAAGCATGGCTGATCTTAAGGGCACTGTTGTGGAATTCCTACAGGCCTACTTCGAGGCCGACATGCCTGTGCGGTTTCGTCCTTCCTACTTCCCATTTACCGAGCCTTCGGCAGAAGTGGATATGGGTTGCGTGAGCTGCGGTGGCAAGGGCTGTCGCATATGTAGCCACACTGGCTGGTTGGAAGTCATGGGCTGCGGCATGGTGCATCCGAGAGTGCTACAGATGTCGGGCGTGGATACCGAACGCTTTTCCGGCTTTGCTTTCGGGATGGGAGTCGAGCGGCTGGCTATGCTGCGCTATGGCGTGAGTGATTTGCGGCTATATTTCGAAAATGATATTCGCTTCTTGCAACAGTTTAATTAGGGCAGACCATGATTATCAGTGAAAGCTGGCTTCGCGAATGGGTGGATTCAGAATTCAGTACCGAAGAACTGGTAGCGCGGCTCACCATGGCGGGGCTGGAGGTGGATGGAACCGCGGCGGTTGCCCGTGAATTTACTGGCATCGTTGTCGCTGTAGTTAAAGCTGTCGAGCAGCACCCTGATGCTGACAAACTAAAGGTCTGTGCTGTTTTTGATGGTGAAAACGACTATCAGGTGGTCTGTGGTGCACCCAATGTATGCGCCGGCATGAAAGCGCCCTTTGCCAGTGTCGGCGCAGTCATTCACAGTGATGGTGAGAAGCCTTTCAAAATCAAGAAGGCCAAGCTTCGCGGCGTGGAATCCAATGGCATGCTGTGCTCGGCGGAGGAATTAGGGCTCGAAGAGAGCTCCGATGGCTTGCTCGGGCTGCCTGCCGATGCGCCGGTGGGTGAAGATGTGAGAACCTACCTGAGCCTTNATGATACCAGCATTGAATTAGACCTGACTCCTAANCGTGGTGACTGNCTCNGCATGCGCGGCGTTGCTAGAGAAGTNGGGGTNATCAGTCGCAAGGACGTNNGCGAACCGGCTGAGTCGGAGGTCGCGGCNACCCANCAGGAAGAGTTTCCTATAAAGATCACTGCTACTGACGCGTGTCCACGCTATCTGGGGCGAGTCATTCGTAATATTAATCTTGACGCTGAATCACCCCTGTGGATGCAGGAGAAGCTCAGGCGCTCAGGGCTGAGGAGCATTGATCCTATTGTCGATGTGACTAACTACGTGCTGATGGAGCTGGGTCAGCCCATGCACGCATTCGATTATGCCAAGCTAGGTGGGTACATAGATGTTCGCATGGCTAAAGAAGGTGAGAAGATTACCCTGCTTGATGGCAAGGAAGTTGCCATGAATGCAGAAACGCTGGTGATCGCCGATGCGAACAAACCCGTTGCCATGGCAGGCATAATGGGCGGCCTGGCCACTGCAGTGACGGACAGCACCAAAGACGTATTCCTCGAATGCGCATTCTTCGCGCCACTGGCAATCGCCGGCAGGGCGCGCGGATACGGTATGCACACAGATGCCTCGCATCGCTATGAGCGGGGGGTAGACTTCAATTTGCAGCACCGCGCCGTGGAGCGAGCCACAGAGCTGCTGCTGGAAATTGTCGGTGGAGAGCCAGGCCCCATAACCGAGGCAACTGGCACCTTGCCTTCAGGCCAGCAGGTGACCCTGCGACATAACAGTATTGAGAAAGACCTTGGTGTGCATATCGAAGCGGATCAGGTGNAGGATATCCTCCAGCGTCTGGGCTTCAGCATTANCGAAAACAGCAGNGAATCAGTGACCGTCGATGTCCCCAGCTATCGTTTTGATGTCAGCATCGAAGCCGATTTGATTGAAGAGCTGGCGCGGATATACGGCTATGACAATATCCCGCAGTCTGCCGGACTGAGTCCGCAGCGGTTTCCGCGCAGCTCCGAGCGTTCACTTGGTCTCAACCGTTTGCGTGAGCACCTGGTGACCCTCGGATACCAGGAAATCATCTCCTACAGCTTTGTTGACCCGGTACTCTCTGAACTCGTGACCGGTTCCAAGGCGCAAACGGTGCCCCTGCAGAACCCCATTTCAGAGGAAATGGGCGTCATGCGAACCAGTCTGTTGCCCGGATTGCTCAGCAGCTACCAGCATAATGCCAATCGCCAGCACGAGCGCATGCGCTTCTTCGAAACGGGGCTTGTGTTTCAGCAGACAGATTCGGGACTGCGGCAGCTTGCCAAGCTTGGTGGCCTCATGGCAGGGGACAAGCTTCCTCAAAACTGGAGTAATAGCAGAGAGTTAGTAGACTTTTTTGATTTGAAAGGTGATATTGAAATTCTGACAGAGCTGGGTGGCAAAAGCGGCCAATTTCAGTTTCAGTCCGCGGCCGAGCCGGGTTATCACCCTGGGCAGTGCGCGCAGCTGAAGAATGCCGAAGGCGCAGTAATTGGGGTGCTAGGAGCGCTGCACCCAGCGATTCAGCGTAAACTTGGGCTGGATGCCGCTGTCTTTGTATTTGAACTGGGTTTGANTGNGCTGCAGAAGGCCCAGATTCCAAATGCGAGGGCGCTTTCCAAGTTCCCCGCAGTGCACCGTGACCTGGCGATAGTGATTGACGAAACTGTGTCTGTAGACTCTATTTCTACGCTGGTCCGCGAAAATGCCGGCGACTTCGTGACAGAGCTAAGAATATTCGATGTTTATCAAGGGGATGCGATCACAAAAGGGCAAAAAAGTATTGCTTTGGGCTTGACGTGGCAGCATCCTTCCCGCAATCTTACCGACGAGGAGATANTNATAATAATTAGTAAGTGCGTCAACGCACTACAACAACAATTTAATGCTGATTTGCGGAAATAGCTGGGGATAAACTATGGCGGATGGAGCACTCACAAAGGCCGACATGGCCGAGCGCCTGTTTGAAGAATTAGGCCTCAATAAGCGCGAAGCCAAGGAGGTGGTAGANCAATTCTTCGAGGAGATCCGTCTCTCCCTTGAGCGCAATGAGCAAGTTAAGNTGTCAGGATACGGCAATTTCGACCTNAGGGACAAGAAACAGCGTCCCGGCCGNAACCCCAAGACCGGGGAAGAAATCCCNATCAAGGCGCGTCGAGTCGTCACATTCCGCCCTGGGCAGAAACTCAAAGCGAGGGTAGAAGGTTATGCTGGAAGCGAAGAATAACAACGAATTACCNCCAATTCCGCCGAAGCGTTACTTTACCATTGGTGAGGTTGGNCAACTCTGCGCAGTCAAGCCACACGTGCTGCGCTATTGGGAGGCTGAATTTCCCCAACTCAAGCCGGTGAAGCGCCGCGGTAACCGCCGCTACTACCAGCGNCAGGACGTCATCCTGATCAGGCAGATCAAGAGCCTGCTCTATGAACAGGGCTACACTATCGGTGGCGCGCGCCAGAAAATGACAGAAAGTCCGGGAGATGTGGCTAATTTCAGCGTCAATTCCAGCGATATTAAAACGCTGGTTAAAGAACTGGAAGAGGTAATTGAAGCGTTATAAATCGTAACTAGATTAGCTGGATCCTTTCTATTAAATTTGGGCGTTTTCTGAAAAATCCATGTTCCTATTCAGAGCTTAGACCAGTCTGGTAGCTCGCCACACTGGGGGGGCTCCCTGAAAGGTCAGCGAATAACCGGATAGTTAGCAACTAGATTATTAGCTTATACTCTGTTGCCGAGTTAGTTGAAGGGTCAAACCTGAAGTATTCACTCAATAAACAACATCAAATCGGGGCGTAGCGCAGTCTGGTAGCGCACTACACTGGGGGTGTAGTGGTC
>NYWC01000026.1 GCA_002684935.1 Gammaproteobacteria bacterium | reverse complement strand
TCCCACTCAATAGTTGCTGGTGGTTTGCTGGAGATATCGTAGCTGACTCGCGAGACATCCGGAATTTCATTCATGATGCGATTGGAAACCAGCTCGAGTAAATCAGGATCGAGTCTTGCCCAACGGGCGGTCATAAAATCGACAGTCTCCACGGCTCTAAGACTTATCACGTAAGCATAGCGGCGAGCATCTCCTACTACTCCTACCGATTTCACCGGCAGAAAAACGGCAAACGCCTGGCTGACGTCATGGTACTTATCTGCGTTGTATAACTCTTCGATAAAAATTGCGTCAGCTTGTCTGAGGATTTCGCAGTATTCTTTCCTTACTTCACCCAATACTCTAACCCCGAGTCCTGGACCAGGAAATGGGTGCCGATAAACCATGCCATAGGGCAACCCCAACTCGAGACCAATTTGCCTCACTTCATCCTTGAACAGCTCACGCAGCGGCTCTACCAGTTTAAGGGTCATATCTTCCGGAAGACCGCCAACATTGTGATGGGATTTTATGACATGAGCCTTGCCAGTCTTGGAACCGGCAGACTCGATTACGTCTGGGTAAATAGTGCCTTGCGCCAGCCAGTTTACATCTCCTAACTTGGTGGCTTGTTCGTCAAATACTTCGATAAAAGTATTACCAATAACTTTGCGCTTGGCTTCCGGATCATGCACACCCTCGAGCGCGTCAAGAAACAGTCGCTCAGCATCCGCACGAATGACGCGGATCCCCATATTGCGCGCAAATGTTGACATAACCTGATCGCCTTCGTGCAAGCGCAACAGGCCATTATCTACAAAGACGCAGGTTAGTTGATCGCCAATCGCACGATGCAGCAACGCCGCTACAACCGAAGAGTCCACCCCGCCTGACAAGCCAAGCAGGACTCTGTCCTGGCCAACCGTAGCGCGCACTGTCGCTATAGCATCTTCAATGATACTAGCCGCCGTCCATAGTTTTTCACAGCCACAGATAACATGGACGAATCGTTCAATAATTCGCATGCCCTGCAGCGTATGTGTCACTTCCGGGTGGAATTGAATTCCGAAGAAAGGCTTTTCATAATGTCTCATGCCTGCTACCGGCGCACTCTCGGTAGCCGCGATGAGTTTAAAATCCGGCGGTACCTGCGTAACTTTATCGCCGTGGCTCATCCAGACATCGAGTTGCGCCATACCGCTATCCAACACACGATCCTCGATGCCTTTTAGCAGTTCGTTTTCTGCCACCACATCAACTTGCGCAAATCCGAATTCAGATTTAGAAGATGCTTCGACCCTACCACCAAATTCTTCAGCCATGGTTTGCATGCCATAGCAAATACCCAAGATGGGAAGTCCTGCCTCATAGAGGAACGCTGGCGGCCTAGGGGGATAATGCTGATTGGCAGACTCAGGGCTACCGGAAAAAATAATGCCCTGAGGCGCAAACTGCTCGAAGTTTTCTTGACTAACTTCATAATCCCAGATCTCACAATACACGCCGGCTTCGCGCACCCGTCGAGCGATAAGCTGGGTGTACTGAGAACCGAAATCGAGAATCAGTATTCTCTGACTGTGAATGTCTGGGCCATCCATAATGGAAGAAAAATCCTTTAGACAGTTAAAACTCTATTATGAAAATGCTGGCCTATAAACCAACTCTACCTCAAGTATGAAGCATCAATTTAGACACTACTCAGACGAGTTTTAGGACACACGGTAGTTGGGGGCTTCCTTGGTGATTGCGACATCATGCACATGGGACTCCGACATGCCAGCGCCTGTGATCTTCACGAACTGGGTTTTGGTACGCATGGTTTCAATGTCTTTAGAGCCGGTATAACCCATGCTGGATCTGAGGCCACCCATCAACTGATGCACAATAGCCGCCATAGGTCCTTTATAGGGCACGCGCCCCTCGATACCCTCAGGCACCAGCTTTTCATTGCCGGCGTTGGCGTCCTGAAAATAGCGATCACTTGAACCCTGTGAATGAGACATCGCGCCCAGGCTCCCCATCCCGCGATATGACTTGTAGCTGCGCCCCTGGTAAAGCTCGACCTCTCCCGGTGCTTCTTCGGACCCCGCCAGCAGGCTACCTATCATCACCACATTGGCGCCGGCGGCAATCACCTTGGCGATGTCACCTGAGTAACGAATACCGCCATCGGAGATTACGCAGACATCAGTGCCCTTCAAGGCCTCCATGACGTTGGCCACCGCAGAAATTTGCGGCACGCCTACGCCTGTTACGATGCGAGTAGTGCAGATAGAGCCCGGTCCTATTCCTACCTTGACGGCATCCGCTCCCACTGCAGCCAAATCCCTGGCCGCCTGCGCGGTNCCAATGTTGCCTCCAATAACCGACACGGCTGCATGCTGTCGTTTAATGGCAGCCACCTTGTCGATCACACCCTGATGATGACCATGGGCTGTGTCCACGATAATGACATCAACCCCGGCTTCCACCAGTGCAGCAACTCTTTCATCGGTATCTGCCGAAGTGCCGACAGCGGCAGCCGAGCGCAAGCGCCCCAAATCATCCTTACAGGCGTTCGGATAATCCTCGGACTTGCGGATATCCTTAAGTGTGATTAGCCCTTTTAGATCGAAGTCCGCATTGACCACCAAAATTTTCTCGATTCGGTGGCGATGCAGAAGCNCTTTAACCTCATCAAGGTTGAAGTCTTCNTGCACGGTTACAAGCCGATCTTTGGGAGTCATGATGGNGTTTACCGCTGCGTCCAGATTACTCTCAAAACGCACGTCGCGACTAGTCACTATGCCCACCAGGCCAGTGCTGTCCAGCACCGGCATTCCTGAGATCTCTTTTTCGTTCATCAGCGAGACTAGATCTCTGATAGTCGCCTCTGCGGTGATGGTTATGGGATCCTTGACCACACCACTTTCATACTTTTTGACTGCACGCACTTCCCGCGCCTGATTCTCGATACTCATGCTCTTATGAATGACACCCAAACCACCTTCTTGCGCCATGGCAATAGCCAGTCGCGCTTCGGTGACAGTATCCATCGCTGCAGAAACTAAAGGAATATTCAGTGCAATCGCCTTGGTAAGATGCGATTGAAGATTGACTGTGCGAGGGAGAACGTTTGAGTGTGCGGGCAGGAGCAGAACATCATCGAATGTCAAAGCTTCTTCAGCAATTCGTAACATAAGATTTCTACCATCCGCAAAAACCAGATTATACAGACGCGGTTTTAGCTTGTACAGAAACCCAGCTATCCAAGGCTTATGAGCAGAAAACTTTCATGCAATCAGAGCTTTTCCAGATACGCCCGGTATAGATACTGTGCGAGCGGTATTGTTGCAGCTTGAGTAAAGTAGATAAATCCAGCGCGGGGCACGTTGCTCGGACTGGCAAGCAAGGCAATAAGCAGGGAGAGTAATGCTGTACAGATAACAACACCCCAAGCGATAGTGGTCAGGTGGCAGTGGGTGCGCTCGGAGTCTGTCATGAGCAACTCCTTCGCGAAACGCAGAGAATTCTGATAAAAAGCAATGATGATCGAGCCCAGGGCCATCAAACCAAGGGCAACAAAAACGAACAGACCGCTGATGGTATTGTCAGCCCAGCCCTCATTCTCAAACAGACCAGTGTCAAACAACGAAAATCCCAACAGGCTCGAGGTGATAAAAATCACTGTGGCCTGGGCCATCAACTTGATTGGGTAGACGAATACCAACATCAGGATAACCAGCCCAAGGCTCAACTGNATGGTTATAGGGTCCTGCAATCCAAATNTGCGACTCCAGGTGGAGTGGGCAAGCCAAACTGCGCCGATAGTAAGTGCGCTTAATACGAAAGCAGGGATATCCTTGGACAGCTCAAACAATTCTGGTGGACTACTTGGAATTTGGTCAATGCTGATCACGAGCATAGTGAATGCGAAAGCGAAAGCCGCATCAACGAACGTCTCGATACGAGTCATGCTGTCACCACGGATGATACACCCGCCCTCACGGCGACAACTTGCGATAAACTCCTGACTTAACGGCTCCATGACTGGAAAACCCCTCATGCACAGTTATAGAATTAGTATCCAGACTGGCCTTGCAGGCAGCAAGCTACAGAGCTTCGGGCTGGTTCTCCTGTCTGAGTTTGCACAGAGCCAGATAGAATGACAAGTAGGNAGACTCCGTCGCAGTGAGCACAGATCAAAATATCAGCAGACTCCAGTCATTGCTACGGGAGCCCATCTTCCATTTTTTCATCATGGCCCTGATGATTTTTGCGATTTACGGCATCAGTAACAAAGACCGGAAGAGCGTTCTGGAATTGGACCAACGGGAAATTGAGGCACGCCTCTTCATGCAAGAAATGGCAAGCGGTCAGGCGCTAAACGAGGAGCAAAGGGAGTATCTAACTTCTGCCTTTGTGGAAGAGCAAATACTGGTGCAGGAAGCGATCAAGATGGGACTGGATAATGATGCGCGCATACACGATATCCTTGCGCAAAAAATGCGCCATGTGCTGAGCGGTGACATCATTCAACCCAGCCAGGAGGAACTGCAGACGTTCTATAACGGCAACCTTGAGCGTTACCGCACCCTGCCTTCGCTGGACGCCAACGAAATCGTGTTTAACACCCGTGAAGGTCTGCCTGATGAGGTGAAAAATGCGCTTGCCTCGGGTGCTGACGCGGCCNAGCTTTTAGAGTTGGAGGCTGGGAACGCTGACCCTCTGCCCAATGTGAACAACCTCGATCTTTCCAATATATTTGATGACGAGTTTGCTTCACGCGTGTTCAGTGCTGAGATCGGTGCATGGCAAGGCCCCTTTCTGAGCAATCGCGGACAGCATTGGCTGCAGGTCACATCAAAAAGTGCCTCCAGGCTGCCGCCGCTGAACGAGATCAGAGATCGCGTGCGTCTGGAGTGGATAGGCGCTGAAGAAGATTTGCGCCTGCAGGTTCAAATCAACCGCCTGTGGGACCAATATTCTGTCCGCATTAGCGATGCTGAAGCGGAGCATTAGGGTTGACAGTGCGTACTAAAATATCCAGCACCCTGTTTCTGCTGCTCGCATTTTTACCCGGGTTCACCCTGGCTCATGATGTGGACGTGACCGGAGTCGCTCGCGTATTTATCGATGAACTAACAGCAGGTAACTACAGCCTTTCGGTGGTAGACCANCNAGTGCCTCCGCTGTTTAATATCGAACGNATTCTCCCTGAACGCTGCGAAGGACTGTCTCCGGGAAACTACAGTTATCGCTTTAAGTGCAGCCCGGCACTCAACATCAATGACAGCCTCGAGATCCCCTGGTCACTGCAGGGCCTGGTAGCGGTTGCGCGTTGGGCTGATGGAACTGAAGTTTCGGGATACTTTCCTGCAAAAGGCTCGGGTATCAGCATCGCAATGAGCGACCTAAAGGCCAGCGCCGGCTCCATCATCAGCCTCGCGTCGCGCTATCTTGTGATGGGCGCGGAGCATATCCTACTAGGTATCGACCACCTGCTGTTCGTGTTGGGATTGCTGTTACTGTTGCAGGGTTTCTGGAAACTGCTCAAAACCATCACGGCCTTCACTATCGCCCACAGCATCACGCTCGCCTTCGCAGTGCTAGGCGTGTTCCCGGTGCCCAATGCCCCGATTGAAGCACTGATCGCGCTTTCCATCGTGATGCTGGCAAGAGAAGTCATTATGCATCAGCGCAGAGAACTCACCTTGGTGCATGAAAAGCCTTGGATTGTTGCATTCGTTTTTGGCCTGTTTCACGGCTTTGGATTTGCCGGTGCGCTGGGGGAGCTGGGGCTGAGCGATGCGGATATCCCCTTGGCACTGCTGTTCTTCAATCTGGGGGTTGAGGGGGGACAAGTGTTATTTATTATGGGGATGGTTGCTGTTAATGCTGTATTTACCAAGCTGTTTGCCAGTAGCTCTGCCAGCGCCCATCGTGGGCTAGCTTATGGACTCGGCGGCATTGCCTGCTTCTGGTTTTTGGAAAGGCTACCAGCCCTGGTGCTGTTAAATTAACGTAAATTACTGATTCTGAAACTGCTGGTGACAGCCTTCGCAGGGGGGATACAGTGCATTGTTGCCGATATCCGACAATGCTTCCTCGTCTCTGGCAGCAACAGCAGCCAGCACCTGGCGCGATGCCGCCAGCATCTGGGCGTTGAACTCTTGCCATTGTTCAGTGGAAGCCGCCTCAGCCTCTCCCTCTGCACTGCCTCCTATTGCAAGCAGATTTGCAGCGCCTATAACAGCATAGGCCGCGTTTTCTAGTTCTTGCCACTGTGCGTCGGTTTCTAACTGGTAGGCACCCCAGATTGTGTTGGTGGCCGGAGTAATGATGCCGTTCATAAGCTGCTTAACCCGCAACTCGGGTTCCAACTCGGCGGCCTGGCTCACTGTGAGCACAAAACCAACAAGCATCAGCAGGCAAGTTCGCGCACTCATCATAAGATACCCCACATTTAAAGATCCACTCGATTCTATTGTTCGGTTTTGGTGTTCGGCACTATTGCTCGCTTGCCTCACGTCCTGCTTCGACTTCTTGCCTCCGCGCGCCGGCTAGTATGCCGGGCAAGGCGTAGTTGCCCTCGTGACAGGCATACTCATAAATCCGGTCATCTACCGCGTGCATCGGCAGCTCTCCAGTCCACGTGCGAGAGTAGACGCGAGGGTCCTCCACCGTGAAACGGTAGAGCAAAGTCTCGTCATCTAGCCGTGAAAAGCGTTCTGTTATTTTGGCGGCTGGGGACAGATAGAAGAAATGACGCAGCGCACCGCGAAAGCCTTCCTGGTCATGAAAGTTCGTGGTTTCCACCACCAGAGTATCCCCCTCGTAGTAGCCAATCGAGTCACCCAACCACTTCTGGATATCAGCGTGATCNCTATCACGCAAACGGACAATGCGGGCGTCATGATTCATCTCTGCAAGAATCATGACATAGTCTTCGGTTTGNACAATGCGGCTGTGGTTGTTGTAAAGCACCGGCAACATCGGCGGCCCACCCGACGAACCAAACCCAACCAGACAACGCTCGCCCATAGGGCGAACTTCGGGCCCATCGAAGCCGCCACGACTCCTTCGCCCGGCAAAAATAGTCCGTTGCGCGCCTTCGGCCCAGGGCAATCGCCCATCATCTGGCTCGACGATTATGGAGCTGCGGATCTCACCATCGATCTCTGCCATGCGCTCGCCCGGATCCATCCAGAAAGTGTTATACCCACCGACGTTCGGTTCGCCGTCACCTGAGTTCACCAGTTCGTCAAGATAACTCTCACCCGTTGCGCCCACGCGGGCTGCCTCTTCAGCACTGATTACCAACTCACCTCCGAATTGCTCACCACGCTCTAACATAGTGACTGTCGCGATGCTGTAAACACCCTGAAGGTCAGGCGCGCCCAATTGAGTTCGAGGTGCTTCTGAGTCCTGCGCGATTGCGGTGAACGAGCTCGAAATCAGCGTCATGGTGAGCAGTAGTGTAGGTACTTTGCTAGGTGATGATGCTTTCACGGTGACACTCCCGGACTGTGGAACCGAATAATAGACNNNCTATTTTAGCACAAGCCGCACTGCGACACAGAATCCAGCCCAAGTTTAGGATGTGGCAACAAGCTGCTCAAGTCGAGTATTACAGATAAACTTTTGCTGCCAAATTTGCTTTAATCCCCCAGGTTTATACCCGGAAAACGAGACCCTCATGCACCGGCTAATTACGCTCATCACACTGCTATTACTTAGCAACCTGGCCAAGTCTGACGCCTGGAACGAGGTCNAACATGGCTACGCCGATAGCAATGGCGCGCGGATTCACTACGCCACCATGGGCTCGGGGCCTCTGGTAGTTATGATTCACGGGTTCCCGGATTTCTGGTATAGCTGGCGGCATCAGATGGAAGGCCTTGCCGACCGCTTTAAGGTGGTCGCGATTGACCAGCGCGGCTATAACCGCAGCGACAAGCCTGACGGTCAGGTGAACTATGGCATGCAGCATCTGGTAGGCGATGTCGAAGCGGTTATCAATCACCTTGGTGAGGATAGTGCCACCATAGTCGGTCACGATTGGGGAGGTGCCGTGGCCTGGCAGTTTGCTTTTGCCCTGCCACAGATGGTGGATAATCTGGTTATTCTCAACTTGCCCCATCCCAACGGCATGGCCCGGGAAATGGCAGGTAATGCCGAGCAGCGGGCCAACAGCAATTACGCCCGAGTATTTATTGAAGGCTCTCCCTCAGATCTCGACATTTTTTTCGGTGGCCCCATGACAGCCGAAACCCTGGCGGGTTGGGTATCTGACGTCAGCGCCCGAGAGCGCTATGTGGAGGCCTTCAGACGGTCTGACTTCGACGCCATGCTGTCTTATTACAAACAAAATTATCCGGGTGGCTCGGACAGTAGCCAAGCCGGCCCACAGGCGCCGCAGCTCAACATTCCCCTCCTTGTATTTCATGGCCTAGAAGACACGGCACTCCATTCAAACGGACTCAACAATACCTGGGATTGGAATGACAGCCCTACCACAGTCGTCGCGGTTCCCGGGGCAGGGCATTTCGTCCAACAAGACGCGGCCGCCATGGTAACCAATACACTGCGATGGTGGCTGCTGGCGAAACAACAAAGCCCGGGAACCTTTAGAGGACAAACCGAGCAGCGCTAATTTTAGGAGTCGTCAACCGCGCAGGTTGCCAGAATTGCATTATCAAAGGGACTGATTGACATGAAGTACGCCTTATTTTTCCTGACCTGTTTGGGCTTTAGCACACAAGTCGTAGCAGCGGATGCCGCTGCGACAAGAGCGATAATCGAGGACAATCTTCAAGGCAACATCCGCGACGATGCGGAAGTTGCAAGAGACGTTAACCGAAAACCCGCAGAGGTACTGGAGTTTTTTGGGCTGGAAGCGGAAATGAAAGTGCTGGAGATCTCTCCTGCCGGCGGCTATTGGTCAAAAATTCTTGGCCCCGCGTTGTGCGACAACGAAGGCGAACTCGTATTCTCTGTAGGCGTGAGCGATGATTTCAAGAGCGACGTGATGAATCTCGAAGGATTGGAGTGCACGTCGGCCATCAATGACGACATCACCTTACTCAATATTCCTGCATTTGAGTTTAGTGCTGGAGATTTTGACCTCGTGCTTACCTTCTGGAATCTGCACAACCCAGCCCTCGATGCTCGGATAAACATGAACCAAGCCGTATTCAACGCTTTAAAGTCAGGCGGCATTTACGGCGTCGTCGATCACACCAGGCGCCATATGCAGCCGGACAACCGCGCTGTGGGCCGGCGTCTGGATCCCGTTTCTATTATCAAGGAATTGATCGATGTTGGATTCGAGTTTTTGGATTTCAGCGATTTGCACTACCACCCGGAGGATGATTTAAGCCTAGAAGTGGGCACGCCGGGCGTGAGAGGTAACACCGATCGCTTTACGCTCAAGTTCCGCAAGCCCTGAATAGGGCTGAGTGCGCACAAACTTTGTGCGCTGGACCTTGCATTTGATCGTTGGAACCGGGTGGCAAAATTAGGATTAAAGACCAGTTGTCGAAGCTTATTACGCAAAATCAATGCTGTAATTAACAGAAACTGGCCCCCTGTACCAATGCTGTTGTAGTTTCATATGAAGGAATATATTCGCAAGCTGCGTCAATCAGACGAGTACTACTTCAAGGAAGGCTGCTTCATTATCGAGGTTTCCAACTCCGATCATGATGATGCCGTATCCATTGCACGCGCACGTGTTTCGAGCGGCGGGCAAACCGCGTGGCATTGGCTTAGCGGTACCTTTGAGCGCTATGCGATTATGCGTGGAGAGGGTCTGGTTGAAATTGGAGACAGCAAAGCGACTCGCGTGACAGCAGGTGACGTGGTACTAATCCCTCCTGGCACCAGGCAGCGTATTACCAACATCGGCGAGATGGATCTTGAGTTCCTCGCAATTTGTACACCTCGCTTCAGCGCAAGTCAATATCACAGTGATTAAGCCAGATAACTAATATGATCTTTCGAAATACAGCGGCTGCGGTGCGGTTAGCAATCCTGTTTATGCTCCCTGTCAGTAAATTATGGGCGCAGGACTCTAACTTTAGTTTCCAGACCAATAAAGGCTCCACACTGGACGTGTTCAGCCAGCTTAACCCTGTCGTGATCAATCGCATCCATAGCTGGGAGCTCGTACTCACCGGAGCCGATGAAAGCCCAGTCACTGGCGCAGAAATTTCTGTCACTGGCGGCATGCCCGACCATGACCACGGCCTGCCAACCCTGCCGGTTGTGACCCGCGAAACGTCACCCGGCCGCTATCTGCTGGAAGGCGTCCGCTTCCACATGCCGGGGCGCTGGCAATTGACTTTGACTATAACCAGTCCTCANGGCGATGAGATCGGNCTGCTGGATTTTGAATTATGAAGCGCTTCNTCATCCNGGGTTTGCTTGTCATCGGCCTNGGCGCCGGATTAGGCTGGCAACTGCTGCCTGCCCCCTTACCGCAAGCCTGGACGCNGCAGGAAGCCGCCTTGATTCAATCTTTANCCCTGTCGCAATTGCCCGCCCTGAGCCCCGACCCCAGCAATGNCGTTGCNGATAGTGAAAACGCTGCGGTACTTGGTCAGCTTTTGTATTTCGATTCTCGAATGAGCGGCAATGGTGAGATCGCCTGCGCCACCTGCCACCAGCCCGAGCGTTATTTCACCGATGGCTTGCCCCTAGCCACCGGCACAGCTCTTGGGTCGCGACATACGCCAAGCCTGGTGGGGCTCTCACATAGCCCGTGGTTCTACTGGGATGGCAGAAAGGATTCGCAGTGGGCCCAGGCGCTTGCCCCGATAGAAGCAGGCCACGAACACAATCTGGATCGATTGCAGGTAGTACGACTAATTGCCAAAGACCGAGATTATAGTGAGCGCTACGCAGCGCTTTTTGGTGCGCTCCCGCCTCTACCCGCAACCCTGCAAACAGCTTCTCCCCTGGGCAACGCCGAGGCAACCGCAAACTGGCAGCGCCTTTCACTAGCGCAGCAGGGTAGCATCAACCAGGCATTTGCCAATGTCGGCAAGTCTATTGCCGCATATCAGCGCAAACTGTTGCCTGGCCCTTCCCGCTTCGATAAGTATGCAGATCAAGTGAACAGTGAATCCGGGATCAGCGGCAACGGTGTGCTGAGTCGGGAAGAGATCGCGGGATTGAAATTATTTATCGGCGATGGTCAATGCATTAGCTGTCACAATGGTCCGCTGTTTACCAATTTTGAGTTTCACAATACAGGTGTGCTCGCCATTGCGGGACAACTGCCCCCTATGGGGAGATATGACGGCATTCGGCTAGCCAAAGAGGATGAATTCAATTGCCTGAGCTACTACAGCGACGCGCAACCTGAAGAGTGTATCGAACTGCTCTTCGCCAAGGGCGACAATGAATTGGTTGGTGCGCAAAAGACCCCAAGCCTGCGTAATATCACCGAGACTGCGCCCTATATGCATGGCGGCCAGATTGCCGACCTCACTGCTGTCATGGAACATTACAATGACGCACCAACCTCAATGCTTAGCCACAACGAAGCCAAGCCACTGGGCTTACGACCGGTGCAGCTAAGTCAATTAGTTGCCTTCATGCAAACACTAACTGCCCCGCTCAATGTGGATCCAAGGTGGTTGCTTGCGCCAGGTCAATAAGCTATCCCAAATAACCGTGCTGCGCTAACTGCACCAGAATGCCGTCTGGGTCAGTAAAGTAAAGTTGGTCTCCCCCGCTGCTGCGATTGGCAGGATCTCGATTCACATTAGCATCGATACCGTGCCCCTGCAGTTTCTCAGCTAATGCATCTGCATCGTAGTTATCCACACCAATGCAGAGATGGTGCATGCCACCAGGATTACCTAATTCGTAAAGCCCGAGAAAACTTTCTATACCAAGCCCCATATTGAGGCCTCCATTGGCTGGTCGGCTGATAATCTCCATTCCTAGAACTCGACTGTAAAAATCTGCCGAGCGTTGCACATCAGAGACTGATAGCGACACATGATTCATGGAGCGACCTACGGCGATCGGTGCAGGTGATTGCGCAGCCGCAGGCATTATCGAAGCTCCAGCCGCCGAAGCCAGCAGCACGCTCACTAATTGCCGGCGCGTGAGCTTCTTACTTTCATATTGAGTTAAAAGCGACTCAATCTCTTCCCTATAATTGGAAGCTTTTGATTGTGCCTCTTCATTCGACTCGCCGCTCATTGCATTCTCCTTCAGAGATTTTTGGTAGAGATGAACGTAACAGAGAGGCCTTGAGCTTGCAATTTGGACCTGGACGCAGCTTTTCGATCAACTGTTGCCTGCAACTTCGCCTAACCGCACACTCACTCTTTACAGAAGCAAATCTCTGATAATGAGCACTTAAGAAAGCAGCTTCGGCGATCCAGATATCATTCTTACGGTCGCAAATATGTTTGCACAGGCGATACATCCTGAACGCGCCTTCGTTTGAGCATGTCTGCGAACCGACCCAATGACCCCAGCTACCAGGATCTGGGGGTTTTCGCACCCAAATCAGCAAAAAGTTTAAAGCATGCTGAATCGTAAAACAGATCCGAATGGCCCAGACTGCTCTGCCGTCCGGTAAATACAAAACACTGATGTTCGGTTTTCAATGATCGAATTTACGCCAGCGCCTTTTCCTGCTTCGCACTAACAAATAAGAGCAAGTTGATACGACTTACTTTTACCTGAATATCAAGCACACGGCCATCATCCTTGATAAAGAAAGAAGGCACGTAATCACCCGCCTCAGGGCGAAAACTATATGCCTGACCATTATTCCTGAATTGAGCTTCCGGCTTCATTAAAGAGTCCGATTATTTTTACAAGTCCCAGATAAACGCGTGTAGTGGTAGCAGGGCTGGAAATATTAGTGCCAGATAGACTCTGCTTACTAAATATTAAAACGGTTACCGATCAATGCAGGCTCGCCAAGGATCAAGACATTTTTCCGAATATTCAGTAGTATCCGAGAGATACACAGTAAAAAATTCAAGACTCCAGAAATAGATAATTTAAAAATTGCATCAACTCACCCCCCCAAATTCAGCCACCGTATCGCGAGCTGCGCTGCGGATGAATTTCTAAGATGAATTTGTCTTACAGAATTCTCACGGGTCTAGTGCTCGGTGGTATTGCTGGACTGATAACCCCTCTATCCGATTCGGCCCTATTTGCAAATCTGCCGGACCTATTCGCCCCCTTGGGCAGCCTTTGGGTCAACGCGATTCGAATGACAATCATGCCCCTGCTGATGGCGCTTATGGTCGTTGCCATTGCCGGACAAGATCGAGGTGGGCGCATGCTCGCAATTGGCGCCAAAACTCTGTCACTGTTCGTCGGATTGATTCTGTTGTCCAGTCTATTCGCCCTGCTGTTCGCGGCGCCCCTAATAGGCCTACTTGACATCAGCAGCGAGAATAGCAACGTCTTGCTGGTCAGTTCTCTAGTCACAGCCGAGCGTTCGCCATGACCGCCATTCAAAGACTGGTTGATTGGACTGGTACCATCAAACCCTTTTGCCGCCGCAGCTAATGGTGACATCTTGCCCCTAATGATTTTCACTGTGATATTTTCACTTGCCCTCATTCAGGTTGAAGAACGATTAGCTAAAAACGTGGTCACATTCTTTGAGGCAACTAAGCAAGCCCTACTGGTGGTGATCACCTGGATCATGGAACTGGCGCCGTATGGAATCTTTGCACTGGTGTTACCGATCACCGCAAACCTAGGAACCGAATCAGTACGCTTGCTAGGTACCTTTATTTTTATAGTGTGCGGGCTGATTGTGTTGCTGGCGGCCTGCATCTACCTGGGGCTTTGGATACTGGGGCACGACATCAGAAAGTTTGCCAAAATCATGGCGCCGGTCCAGGTAATTGGTTTTGGCACCCGGTCTTCACTCGCCACGCTACCAGCTACCATTGCCGCTAGCGAAATACTCGGGGTAAGCCAGAAGACTGCCGGAATAGTCCTTCCCGCTGCGGTAACGCTTTTCAAGTTCGCCTCGCCGCTGGCGCGCACCGCAGGCACTTATTTCATAGCCGCGCTTTATGGTATCGATCTGACCGTGTATGAATTTATCGTGATCGCAATGGCTATTGGCCTGTTGAGCTTTTACAGCCCGGGAATACCCAGCGGCGGACTTTTGATCATGACGCCGGTTTATCTGGCCTTTGGCTTGCCAGTCGAAGGCATTGGCTTACTCATTGCCATCGACCTCATAGTCGACATGTTTATCACCGTGGCTAACGTCACAGCAAATCTGGGGGTAACAATTATGCTCGATGGGCTGCGGGACTAGTCGTCGATAGCTGCAGGCCTGCCTTTTTAAGATCACCTTCCCGCTTGGGCCAGCGGGTAAGCTCGTGAGCCTTAACTCTTGCGACCTTGACGGTGCCGTGCGAAACGAGGAAAGCTTCGCCAAGACTGACGCTTAGCTGGTCGCAGTAAACGAGGCGCTGCCACATCTAGCCTGATAAAGCCTGGCACACAAACGTCGCTTTGCCCGCTTGCTGCGCGGCCTCTGACAGACTTATGCATAAGCTTCAGGTAAACTTTTACGCATGCCTGATAATCATCTCCATCCCCAGGAAGAAACCACCGCCGTAATCAGTGTCAGCAGCCTTAATAAAATGGCGCGCACACTGTTGGAGAGCAATTTTTCCTCTGTCGCGGTGGAGGGAGAATTATCCAACCTTGCGACTCCCGCGTCGGGGCACTGGTATTTCACGCTAAAGGATAAGAACTCGCAGTTGCGCTGCGCCATGTTTGCGGGTCGCAATCGCCTGCTGCGATTCAGACCAAAGGATGGCGTTCGACTGGTAGTGCGTGGCAGACTCAGCATTTACGAGGGTCGGGGTGACTACCAGTTAATCGCGGATAGCATGGAAGAAGCTGGAGATGGTGCATTACGCCGCGCATTTGAAGAACTCAAACAGCAACTCCAGGCTGAGGGCTTATTTGATTCAAACCATAAGCAAGCCATGGGATCCCAGTTTCAACACATAGGCATCATCACCTCGGCAACCGGCGCTGCAATTCGAGACATCACCAGTGTGTTCAACCGACGTTTTCCTGCCACCAGGCTCACACTCTTCCCTGTGGCCGTGCAGGGTAAAGACGCCCCCGGTGAGATTGTCGGAGCCATTTCACTGGCCAATCGACTCAGGGACAAACTGCAACTGCAAGCCCTGATTTTGGGCCGCGGCGGCGGGTCGCTGGAAGATCTGCAGGCATTCAATGAGGAGTCCGTAGCCCGAGCCGTATTTGCCAGTGAATTGCCAATTACCAGTGCGGTTGGCCACGAGGTCGACTTCACCATCTCCGATTTCGCTGCCGACTTGCGTGCACCGACTCCTTCAGCAGCGGCTGAGCTCATGAGCCCCGACCAGAGTGAGTATCAGCAGCTGCTGCTTGGCCTCAAACAGCAGTTCCGAAATAGCCTGGGCATCTCAATTCGGCAACGCTATCAATCCCTTGATTGGCTCCAGAAACGCATGAAGCGACCAGATCGGCGTTTGCAAGAGCATGCGCAGACTCTGGACAGACTCGATATACAGTTACAACGAAGCATGCGCAGCGGTTTGCGGGAAAAGAAAGTAAAGCTGGACTCACAGCGCCGTGCCCTACTCTCTGCCAATCCCCATATGCGACTGCAAACAAGCGAGCAGCGACTGAAGTCATTGCAACAGCGCATGGCACAATCCCTAAAGTCTCGACTCAATCAGGGACAGACTCAACTGCAGGCGACCCGTCGCAACCTTAATGCGGTCAGTCCACTCGCCGTACTGTCCAGAGGCTACAGCATTAGTTATAACGAAGAGGGCCAAGTGCTCCGAAGTGCCTCGCAGCTGACAACCGGTAGCAAACTCGTCACCAGACTCGCCGGGGCCAACGTAGACTCCAAAGTTACTAGAGTCGAAGTCGTTGAGAACGGGGCAAAAGACAACCGCTGATCCGGTACTCACCGCCTATCTAGAACAATGCTGCCTGAAGTCCAAGAGTTCAATGTGGACTGACGGAACCAAATAGCTTCGATCTAAACTGCGCTTTTCCGGTCAGCTTTTGTCAATTTTTGGCATATCTTACCATTCATGCAGTGTGAGCTTTTAATAATTATAAATAATTCAATTAGTTAGCGAGAAAATAGGATCGCAGCTGATAAAAACTGACACTGGCCGAAGCTATTGTGTGATCTGCCTAACAAAGCGAGGGGCATAAAGTATGTGTATTGCGTAACTGCGTTTGTGCAGTTCAACGAGCGATAGCAACAACTAATAATCGGCACGCTATAGTTGTCCTGCCGTCAGAAGCAGAGTGATTGCATGCTACTTGTTAAGAACCTATTTCAATTAATTTTTGGTCACTCCCTGGCGGATTTCGTGTTGCAGCCCAGGGCTGTGGGTCATGGCAAGCATCGAAACGACAAGGTTCACGACAAAGAGCAAACCCTGTTCCCCCACTGATGGTGATGGCTAACGGCCCACTTCCTGACTCATGGCGGCATAGTATAGTTGATTATCAAGTCCCCGCCACTCGGTCTTATAGAGACTGCCATTCATTGACTAACTGATTTTGCCAAGTGTGAGGATTGGATAGGTATGCATCAGGCCAAGACATTCGTATCTGCTGCAAAATCGGTTACGCCTTTCTGATGTAACGGCGCCTTAGCCCTGGCGTTATTGCAATCTACCGACCTAGCGAACTGCCGTAACCGTCAGCACCACGCCCTCCGTATCTAACTCCTGCACCGTCAGCATCAGTGATTCGTGATGAATCCGCAGAATTTTTGTATAGTATGGACTTCTCAGGCTTAAGGTCTGAGAGTCACATTAGTTAGACAGCGGGTTAAGTCATGAACAAGCGGGAACAACAGCGCAAAATCAGGGCAGAGAAACAGCAGGCTGCAAATCAACGAGCCCAAACCAGGCAACTCGCCGTCAAAGTGGGTTTGTTTGGTGTCGCTCCCTTGCTGGTTCTCTTTGTGATTTTCACACTACTTAATCAGGGCCCTACATACTCCCCCGTAGAAATCGCTGACAACGACCATATCCGCGGTCTGCGTGAGCGACCAGTTAGCATCGTGGTGTATGCTGATTTTCAGTGCCCGGCCTGCGCCACCGAAAATGACACGATGACGCAGCTGTGGCCTCGAATCAGAGATAAGGCCCACCTCATCTTCCGACATTTCCCTGTCACCACTGCCCATCAGCATACCTGGACCGCATCGCTATATGCGGAAGCTGCCGGCAGACAGGGTCGGTTTTGGGAGATGCATGACTATTTATTCGCCACCCAGACAATCTGGTCCGGTCTATCAGAAGAGGACGCTGAAGCTGAGTTCGATACCTATGCGCTAGAATTGAATCTTGACATAGATCAGCTCCACGCCGACATGGAACTGGAGGACGTCATCGCCAAGGTTCGAAACGACCAGCGCGGAGGCAATGATTCTGGAGTTCGCGGTACACCCACTGTATTCATCAACGGCCGCCAGCTGGCGCGACCTACTAGAGAGCGCATTATCGAAGTGATCAAAGAAGAGTTCATTGAAGCCACCGGTGACTAATCAGGTCACCGGGCAAGCTGCTGTAATCTCCTAAAAACGCCGCAATAAGCTGAGCAACCAGTGAAGACAGGGCTGTTGATTTCGTCTCGTGAAGATAGCGGCCCTCCCGCCGCAATATTGGCAACCAGAATTGAATCCGGATCGAGCCCCATACCCTCCCTGATCCAGATTTCATAATCCTCGTCCTTAGCAAGTCGCTGCGGCGCGGTTGCGCCAGTCTTATTCACAGAACAGTTTTGGTCGAGTTTATTAGCGAGTAACTAGCTGGCTACAGCATTGGATTGGCCTCCATGCACCTTGCTAATTTCCGAGACTACCGGGAATATCGATCTCAAAAATCCGGAGACAAAGTCATGCTTTCCCGCCTCAATCGCTTTACCAGCGCAGCCACGGAAGAAGCCAGAGAGTCCAGTTGGACGCCGTTCCAACTATTGGTGGCAGCCATGTTTTTAACCCACGGCTATGACAAACTGCTGAGGAAAGCCCGCAGGAACCTGTCGGTAGCGGTATGACAAATCTTGATATCGGTGATCTGATCTCCTATCCCGACCCACTGGATATGAACTTTTTGTTCGCGATGGGAGTCGTGGAATTTGCTGGAGGTGTCTTGATCCTAATCGGGTTTTGGACCCATCTGGTCTCACTGCTGGCGCTGATCACCATGACCATGGCCTACCTGATTGCCCATCTGGCCTCCATCCCCACCCTCAATGGTGGCGAAATGACAGCGCCGTATTGGACAGCTTTTCTCGCCCTATTCACATTCGGCGCGGGTCCATATAGCGCCGATAACTGACTCGAATTACGCAGGCATGAGAAATATCAGAAAAGGATGAGGGGAAATTTCCTGACTCGCGGCGCAGGTCGCAAACGGACTTTAATACAAAATAAAGCGACTGCTGTACTAGGGGTCAGGATACTGTTCCAGACAGGCACATTGTATGGCGGGGTCTATGTTACCACCGGACAGGATGATGGCTACTTCCTTGCCCGTAACATCCAGCTTGTTGCTGAGTAAGGCAGCCAAAGCCACTGCGCCGCCAGGTTCAACCACGAGCTTGAGATAGCGAAATGCGAAACTGACAGCATGACGCACTTCATCTTCCGACACCGAGATAAAATCCGTCACCGTGGTTTGATTGATTGACCAGGTAAGTTTACCCGGCGTTGGCGTCATCAGAGAATCACAAAGCGTCACATCTGTCCCCCTAACTTTGATCCGCTTCCCGGCTTGCCGAGACAGGGCATGATCATCAAACTTTTTCGGTTCTACGCCGAATATCTCTGTCTTGGGCAGCAGCGCTTTTACCGCCGTGGAAACTCCAGCCAGTAAACCGCCGCCCCCTACGGGCAGCATAATCTGATGTGGTCGACAGCCCAGCGACCCTGCTTGCTCTACCAGTTCATAGCCACAGGTTCCCTGACCGGCAATAATATCTGCGTCATCATAGGAAGGCACGACAGTGGCACCGGTATTTGCTGCGATAGCGGCGGCGATCTCCTCGCGCGACTCGGCATGACGATCATAGAGTCGCAGGGTTGCCCCTAGTCGCTCGGTGTTTTCCAACTTAATCCTTGGCGCGTCCGTCGGCATGACGATCGTCGCCGGAGTTTTTAGTAGTTTGGCGGCATAGGCGACACCCTGGGCATGGTTGCCAGATGAAAACGCCACAACCCCGGCTTTTTTTTGTGCGCCATCCAGCTGCGCCAGGCGATTGTAGGCACCACGAAACTTGAAGGCGCCAATGTGCTGCAGATTTTCTGGTTTGATCAGCACCTCGGCCTTACTACGTTCATTCAACACGGCGGACCGGAGCAGTGGTGTGCGAATCGCTACTCCACTCAGTCGCTCCAGCGCATTCTCTATGTCGGTCAGTGTGACAGTCATCGTTTTACAGACTTCCTGTTTTTCTCTAGTCGGCGTTTTCTCGCCACCTGCTGCTGGGTCAGGTCGCGCTCTTTGCTGGTGAATGGATTTTCATCGCTGCGTAGCTCTATCCGAACTGGCGTTCCTTCCAGCTTCAAGACTTTGCGAAAAGTTTTTTCTAGATAGCGGCTGTAGCTCGTCGGCAACTTAGCTGTTTGCTTACCGTGAATAACTATAGTCGGCGGGTTCTGCCCACCGGCATGTGCATAGCGCAGTTTGATACGCCTACCATTAATACTGGGTGGCGCATGATCTGCCACAGCACCCTGAAGGATCGTAGTTAATTGATTCGTATTAAGCTCTTTACGCGCCGATGCGTAGGCTTTCTGCACGGACTTATATAAATCCCCTACGCCAGTGCCATGCAGTGCAGAGATAAAATGGATATTGGCGAAATCGACAAAAGTAAAACGACGTCTGATGTCACTACGTACTCGGTCTTTGTCCTCAGCCTCCATGCCATCCCACTTGTTGATGCCAATAACAAGCGCTCGACCAGTCTCGATGACATAGCCTAACAGGTGCAGATCTTGCTCCACGATTCCCTGCTGGGCATCGACAATCATAATTACCACGTGGGCATCTTCGATTGACTGCAGAGACTTCACCACGGAAAATTTCTCCACAGTCTCCTTAGTTTTTCCGCGTTTTCGGATACCGGCTGTGTCTATCAGGGTATAGTCCTGCCCGCGGCGTTCGAATGGGATATATACGCTGTCTCGAGTAGTGCCAGGCTGATCGAAGACGACCACTCGGTCCTCGCCTAACATTCGATTCACCAGGGTCGACTTCCCCACATTAGGCCGCCCGGCGATTGCAATTTTTATGCCGCGAGGTGAATCCTGCTCGGCCTCATCATCTTCATGTTTTACCAGTACTTCGTTTAATAGCTGTTTCACTCCTCTACCTTGCGAGGCAGTGATGGGGAAAACTTGCCGTACACCAAAGCTCTGAAACTCTGCAACGGCCTGATCGGGATCCGTGCCATCAATTTTGTTTACTACGAGGTAGAAAGGTTTTGACGACTTCCGCAAATAGTCAAGAATCTTGCTGTCATCAGGAACCATACCGTCTCGCGCATCAACCAGAAAAAGGCAGATCGTCGACTCTTCAATCGCCTGCAGGGATTGCGCGGCCATCTCAGCGTCTATGCCTTCCTCGTGACCTGTTATTCCCCCGGTGTCAATCACAAGGTAACTGCGCTGGCTAAGCTTGCCCTCTCCATACTGGCGATCACGCGTGAGGCCGGGAATATTCGCAACGATAGCGTCCCGGGTCTTAGTGAGACGATTAAACAGGGTAGATTTGCCCACGTTGGGGCGACCAACGAGCGCAATGACAGGTTTCATGCTAATGACCCGATGCAAAGTTCTTCAGGAACGAACCTTGGTTCGCGTTTATTGTAGGCTGTAGGCAGCCAGGGTACCACTGTTGCCATAGGTGATAAGCCGGCCCTGGTAAGCCAAGAGATTAGCTCTGACCCCGCCACTATCAACCTGAGCACGACCAACGATTCGACCGTCAATTTGCGAAAGAAGGTGAACGTAGCCTTCAAAGTCTGCCACCGCGATGTAGTTATTGATCGCGGTGGGCGCCGTAATTGCGCGGTACTGCAAATCTTCATTTGTCCAGATGGTGTCTTCACTGTTATCGCGAACAGCAACCACGTGACTCTTATCACTGCAGTAGTACAGATTGCCGAATCCCTGCGTCAAACCATGGTAACTGGAGGCATCTTGCAACCCCCAGACTATTCGGCCAGTCACTACATCAAGCGCAATCAGATTACCTTGGTAGCTGGAAGCCAGGATTCGATCTCCGTCTAGCACGAGGTCGCCATCGATATCAATTACACGATCGATATCATATCGACCCTCGGGCACCGCAACCCGTTCCTCCCAGCGCCACACGCCATCAGATGCCGAAACGGAAACAAGTGTGCCATTGCTAAACCCAGCTACCACGGTATCAGCCGGGGTAAATATCGGGCGACTGGTGCCGCGCAAAGTCAGCGGAGGTTGCGTTGATTCATAGATCCAGCGGCGTTCGCCACCATCGGTGTTGAGGGCTGCAACCTTGTCGTCAACGGTCTGTACGACCACAATGTCATCATTGGCAATGGGTTGAGACACAACTTCCGAAGTCACCTCGCTCACCCAGACTATGTCCCCGGTAGTTTGATCAAGGGCCAAGACCTCTGCGTCGCGGCTGCCGACTACAACCAGCCCGCCACCGGCGCCAACGCCGCCGGTCAATTGCAAATCATCGAGCCGGTTGCGCCAGACCACGTCGCCAGAATCCAGGTCCACGGCAAGCACGCTGCCGTTCTCACTGGCGGCATAGATCCTGTTTCCCTCAATTACTGGTGTAATTTCGGTGTAATTGTCCCCCTGCCCGTTGCCAACATCGACGCTCCAAATTCGACTTAAGCGAACCTCGCTACTAATCTCTATCAATTCCGCGGGAGGGTTAACTTCCTCATCTCCGCCGAACCACTGCAAGGGATTCAAATTAACCCCAGCGCAGCCAGACAAAAACAAACTCAGAGTGAGCAGCGACAATGTGCGCGGGATGAACTTCATTCGCATCGATCCGATCATAGAGGGGGTGGCTTTTGGGTGAATGACTTAGCTTTCATCAGGCAGGTTATCAAGTTTCATGCGCAGCCCGTCGCTGCTGGAACCCGACTGCTGGGCAGCAACATAGGCGTCTCGGGCATCAACGATCCGCCCCAGGGCAACGTATATATCTCCCCGTAACTCACCTAATCCACCTTCAAAGGACTGTGGATCGAGGTTATTAACCAGTGTGAGGGCACGTTCAGCATCCCCTTGAGCGAGAATTACCCGGCCCAGTCGCAGACTGGCAGTCAGAATGAGGCCCTCGTCTACTTCAGCCATAAACCCCAGACCTGGGTTGTCCAGGATCCACTGCAAATGAGTTTCGGCCACAGCTAAATCCCCAGCACTGACCTGCTGTTGGGCGGAAAAGAGAGAGGCAAATTTCGCGTAGACTGATGAACGGTGGTCAGCACGCAGCTGTTCGGCGAGTATGATGATGCGGGCACTGTCAGCATCCACTAGCTCCGCTCCTTCTTCCACCAACGACAGGCTCAAAATCTCTTCGTAAAGATCTGAAGCGGTCTCCCCCTGGCTTGCGGTGGAGTTTTCCCAGGCCAACCATCCGGTCACCCCAACAAACACTGCCACAGCTGCAAACATCAGCCCTTTGCCGTTTTCTTGCCACCACTTTTTTAGGGCTTCAATTGTTTCTTCTTCAGCGGCCTGCAGTGCCACGATACTCTCCTTATAATAACGACTTTTACTTTATAACTCAGTTGGTTATACCGGTTTCTTTATTTGAGATTGTGACCCAGATTATGCCTATCAAATCAATGAAAACGCCCAAGGCTCCCTTCCAACCCGCTAACCTCTGGATCGACTTTCAAAAGNANCTAAGTCTACCTGTTTGNGCCGCCCGTGGCACGATAACTACCTGATTACTCGCTTGGCTCGCAAAGCAATCTCTGTATTTCAGCGGGAATCACCTCAATAGCCATAGCCTGGGCATCACCTGGGTCGTTCAATATACGCAGCTTGGCATTTCCGGGCGGTTCTCCGTCTGCGCTAGCTTCCAGCACGACTGCATAACGCGCTCCTGCGGCAAACGCCCGTTTTATCTGACTGTTGTATTTGCCGCCGCCACAATGGCTTACTATGCCGGCACTCGGGCAGGCAGTTCTGATGGCTGCCGCCACCTGCAAGGAAAACTCGCTCAAATCGCCCCCNACAGCCAGCACATAAACATCAATTGGGCGCTTCACCTGATCAGGAATGAGCTGCAATTCCTCCAGCATCAAGACCAACCGCTCTATGCCGATGGCAAAGCCCGCCGCAACGGTTGCTTTCCCGCCAAGCTGCGCCACCAGGCCATCATAGCGCCCGCCGCCACAAACGGCGCCTTGGGCACCTAACTTGTCCGTAGTCCATTCGAATACACAATTATTGTAGTAGTCCAAACCGCGAACTAACCTGGGGTTGATCTCATAGTTGATGCCAAGCCCCCNTAGGAGTTTCAGCAATCGATCGAAATGGATCACGCTGTCTGCATTAACAAAATCCTTCAGGGTTGGCGATTCGCTCAGCACTGCCTGCACAGCGGGATTCTTGCTATCGAGTACACGCATGGGGTTGGTATGCATGCGTCGGCGCGCGTCCTCATCCAAGGCATCAAGGTGCTGCTCCAGGTACGCCGTCAGGGCTGNCCCAAATGCCTTACGATCATNGGCGCTGCCGATATTATTGAGTTCAAGCTTGACGAAATCTGTGAGCCCTAGGCTCTGCCACAGCGCAGCTGCTACCTGAATAATCTCCGCATCAATATCGGGCCCGACCATACCGAAAGCTTCAANACCGAANTGATGAAACTGACGATAACGCCCCTTTTGGGGACGCTCATGTCGAAACATTGGCCCCTGGTACCAGAGCCTTTGCTGCTGATTGTAGAGAAGCCCATGCTGACTAGCAGCGCGAACACAACCGGCGGTGCCTTCGGGACGAAGGCTCAGATTGTCGCCATTACGATCATCGAAACTGTACATTTCTTTTTCGACGATATCGGTGACTTCTCCAATTGAACGTTTAAACAACTGCGTCTGTTCCAACACCGGAAAACGAATTTCACGGTAACCAAATTGTCTGACGACTTGGTAAAACTTGGATTCCAGATACTGCCAACTCGGCGAGTGTTCAGGAAGGATGTCATTCATGCCACGAATGGCCTGGATCTTAGTCATGGGAATAAGTGAGCCCTGGCACTTTANTCACTGGCGATTATGTCTTTCTGTGCCGCTTCTTTCGCTGCGACGCGTTCGCGAACCATAGTCTCAAGTTCATCGATCAGCTGTTCATTTTTGATTTTATGGTGCGGCACCCCTTCGACGTANNCCAAATTGTTAGGGCTGGCCCCAGTCAGGCCNACTTCAGCAACCTTGGCCTCGCCCGGCCCGTTTACGATGCACCCGATGACGGCGACGTCGATGGGNGTGGTTATATCTNCTAGACGTGACTCCAGTTCGTTGACGACATCAATAACATCGAAGTTTTGCCGGGAACAACTGGGGCAGGCTACCAGATTGACGCCCTTATGCCGCAAGCCAAGACTCTTGAGAATATCAAATCCAACTTTAACCTCTTCCACCGGATCCGCAGCGAGAGAGACTCTGATCGTATCGCCAATACCTTCCATTAGCAGGGCTCCTAGCCCTATCGCTGACTTCACAGTGCCGGAGCGTAAACCTCCCGCTTCTGTGATACCCAGGTGAAATGGGTTNTCGATCTGCGTNGCCAGGCTACGATAGGCCACCAGAGTCATGAGAATCTCCGACGCCTTGAGACTAATCTTGAAATCCTGAAAATTCAGCTTGTCCAAAATATCGATCTGCGTCAGCGCTGATTCCACCATTGCCTCTGCGTTAGGTTCCTTGTACTTACGCAACAGCACTTTCCCCAATGACCCCGCGTTAACCCCGATGCGGATCGGAATACCTTTGTCTTTTGCGCTGTCGACAACCATTCGAATACGGTTTTCACTGCCAATATTTCCCGGGTTAATNCGCAGACAGTCCACACCGTATTCCAGAACCCTCAGCGCAATCCGGTAGTCAAAATGGATATCCGCCACCAGCGGNACCCTTANCTGGGAACGAATTTGCTTGAATGCCTCAGCGGCATCCTGGGTAGGCACAGATACCCGCACGATATCTACGCCCGCCGCCTCCATACGTCTAATCTGGGTGAGCGTGGCGTCAATATCAGTGGTTTCTGTATTGGTCATGGTTTGGACGGCAATTGGCGCATCGCCACCTACCGGTACGTCACCAACCATGATCTGTCGCGTCTTACGACGATTAAAAAGGTTTACGTTTCTCATGAATCTACAGACCGACAGTTAGGCGCGCAGAATTGTCGCTTCGAATATTATCTAAAACATCGATCTCATTGCCATTAAGGGTGAGTCGAGCAAGCGGCGCATCCCCTAACAGAATGCCAAAAGGTGCACTGCCGGTAATTTCCAGCACGTCGCCGGCTGCCCGCAGGTCACGATAGATCTGATTTTCCTCGCCGTCACTCACTTCAATCCAACTGGCGCCACTAAAGCTGATTCGAAGCACATCATTGCCCGGCCCGACGACTGAGATCACACTGCCTGAAGACGATTCAGCTTGCTGAGATACCGTGTCCGGCACTAGGGGTTGAGTCAAAGTCACCGCCAGCGCTTCGGTTTGCAATGCCCGCGCATCTGCCGCGATTTCTTCGTCTAACGGGCGCGAGACCTCTAATTTCGTGTCTGAACCGGCATCAGGTAGGGGTTGAGGCTGGCGCTCAACCTGCGATAGCCCTGCCTGCTGCAACTCTGACGCAACAATGGCTGGCGGCACATTTCCTGCCGCACTATCTGTTATGTCCGCAACCCCGGCAGCAGCCTCAGAGGTTGGCCGTCCATCAGTCGAGGTCATGAATTCGGTGAGCGGGGCCAAGCGATTACCTGCGGCAAGGGACGCAGCTTTCGCCGTGTCTGAACCGCTGACCGAGACAGTGCTGTTGGTGGCGCTTTCCGCCGAGACGCTCTGATCTTGCTTATTCCAAAGCCATAGAACGGTGAACAGCCCGGCGAAGAGCAGCAGCGAACCTCCGACCCAAAGCTTGTTCTTGTTATTTCGAGCCTGTGAGCCCGCCGACTGCTCAGCCGATGCGGATTCAGTATCCGATGCCCTTACATTAGCATAGGCGGCGAGCACCTCCGCCTGACTAAGCGCCATAATCTCGGCATAGCGCTTCATGTAGCCCTTGACGAAAATCTCCCCCGGCAGCTTCTCGTATTGGTCATGCTCCAGCGCATTCACATAGTGCGCCGTAATATGCAGGGTATCAGCTACTTCCTTTTTTGAGAGGCCACGCTGTTTTCTGCTTGCCCGCAGCATTTTGCCAGGTGAACGTGGGTCAGGCGTCTGCTCATCCCTGCCGGTTTCCTCAATACCTGTTGCGTTGTCAGTTTGCATAACTCAGTCTTTGTTGTAGAGCAGCATCCTCAGGGAAATACCGTAAAAATCTGTGGTAGTCANATAGCGCTAAAGGCGGGCCTTGCACCCCGCCATTCCTCTCGCGCGCCAGCAATAAAGCCAATTCAACCGAAGACACATAGAGGTTACTATTGAGTTGTAAGGCTCTTTGAAAAGCAGCTTCGGCATCAGACAATCGCCCTAGCCTTAGTGCGCTGCGACCAAGATTTTCGAATGCCACGGCGCGACAATCGTACATGGTATCTTTCGTGACTGTCTCCAATTCGTCGAAGGCTGCTTCATAGTCGCCCATGGCGAACAGCAGCGCCGCATAGTTATTTCGTGTGCGCGAGTTAGTCCGGTCAAGTCGAATCGAACGACGGAAATTTTCGAGGGCAAATTCCTGGTCACCCTCACGCTGAAATATCAACGCCAATACGTTGTAGGCTTCGGAATTACGGTCGTCGATTTCGAGGGCATGGGCTAGGTTGCGCCGGGCTTTGGGCATATCGTCAGTATCGTAGTAGGCGACTGCCAGCTGGATATAGTTGTCCAGCGCATCTTCGTCGGATGCCTCAACATTGAAGCCGCCGGTGGTGGTAGTGACACAGCTGCCCAGCAGCATGCTTACCAGCACCAGGGAGGCGAGAGTCCGAACTTTAATCGATAACAACGGCGTCTCTGCAAGCATGATGNCCATTTTGCGCAACTTNACTTATATTGTGTCGGCAGTTGTTGCGAGATTACCAGTGCTGGCGAGCATCTCTGTTCTTCTTTCCTTGTCACTGTTTTCATTCACCTCTCCTTGCTGTGCACGCTTCAGGTGCCTGAGCTGGCGCCGGGTCTGGTCCTTAACCTCACCCACCAACTGTCCACAGGCGGCACCGATGTCATCGGCACGCGTGGTTCGCACGGTGACGGTAAATCCTGCGCGCTGCAGGATTTGTCGAAAGTTCCCGATTACCGAATCGCTCGGCCGCTGATAATCACTCAGCGAAAACGGGTTGAACGGAATCAGATTAATTTTGCAGGGAAAATTCGCCAACACCTGCGCCAATTCTCGAGCATGCTGGCGATGATCATTGATACCCTTGATTAAAGTATATTCGATCACTGGCACTCTCTTGTCCGGCAAACCAGCCATGTAATCGGTCACAGCATCCAGCAGCTCAGCAATTGGATAACGCTTATTGATCGGCATAATGCTACTGCGGAGAGCATCATTGGGCGCGTGCAAGGAAACAGCCAAAGATGCATCGGTAAACTCCTGCATGCGCCTGATGGCAGGCACCACACCGGAGGTGCTGATGGTGACTTTGCGCTTGGACAAGCCGTAGGCCCAATCATCCATCATAATACTTACCGCATCCATGACCGCATCGAAGTTGAGCAAAGGTTCACCCATACCCATCATCACGACATTGGACACCTTGCGTTCGGCTCCCTGTTCAAATCCGCCAAGCTGCTTGCGAGCTAACCAGACCTGGCCAACAATCTCAGCCACCGTCAGATTGCTGTTGAAGCCCTGCTTACCTGTCGCACAAAAGCTACAATCAAGTGAGCACCCTGCCTGCGACGATACGCATAGGGTGCCGCGGCCGCCTTCAGGAATAAATACCATCTCCACTCGCGACCCAGACGCAACTTCTATGACCCATTTGTGGCTGCCATCGTCGGACGGATAGTCGGCGACAATCTTTGGTAGGCAAATATCAACCGAATGTTCCAAGTTCCCACGCAAAGACTTGGATATGTCAGTCATAGCGTTTAGCTCAAGCTCACCGCGCTGATGAATCCACCGCATGACTTGCTGGGCACGAAATGGCTTCTCCCCGAGTTCGGAGAATAGTGCTTTCATCTTATCTCGGCTTAAGCCAAGCAGATTAGGTCTCTCTTCAGCCATTTCGTTTTACTCCGCTAGCAACGGAGCCTCAAGGGCGTGGGCAAATTTCTTCAGGTTTGAAAAAATAATTTACTTCACGCTCAGCAGACGCGGGCGAGTCGGAACCATGTACCGCATTGGCATCAATGGAATTGGCGTAATCGGCACGAATGGTACCTGGCGCCGCTTCGGCGGGATTGGTAGCTCCCATCAATTCACGGTTGGTTGCCACCGCATTCTCGCCCTCCAACACTTGCACCATCACCGGACCCGAGGTCATGAATTCGATAAGGTCTCCATAAAAACCCTTGCCCTGATGCTCGGCATAGAAGCCACCTGCGGATTCATCGGTTAACTGCTGCATCTTGGAGGCCACGAGCCGTAAACCGGCTTGCTCAAAGCGCGCATAGATCTCGCCTATGACATTCTTGGCTACAGCATCTGGTTTAATAATAGAAAGGGTACGTTCGATCGCCATCATCACTCCCACCAATTTGAACTACGCAAAAGATCGCGTATTATACGTGTTAACGTGGCTATTTTGTACGTTTTAGCAAGGTATTTCGGGTGCAAAAAACCCCGTAATTCAGGCGATTAGAGGAAATCCGTAGTCTTGCCGCAGGTTTATCCAACATATGCTGGCCTGCGCCAGTGCGCACCACTATTTTAGTGGGGCTATAAGTCCTGCTCGGAGCATCCGCCTAATCGGTAAAGCCTATGACTGCGCCTGCTTCAAGAAAGCCTGCCTTTGCAGCATGGCTCAGAAGGGACGGACGGTGGCCTACTGAGAGATGGTTTGCGTATTCTCCGCAGCTATACTCGCTTTGTACTCGCGCCACTGAGGTGATGATTTACGCAGCTTAGCCACCGCATCCCGGATTTTTGCGACGGCAAAATCGATTTCTTCTTCCGTGGTAAAGCGGCCCACTGAGATACGCAGCGAGCTGTGGGCTAGCTCATCAGCAAGGCCAAGCGCACGCAGCACAAATGAAGGTTCGAGGCTAGCTGAGGTACAGGCTGAGCCGGAGGAGAGGGCCAGGTCCCGCAATGCCAGCATCAAGGATTCTCCGTCGACGAAGTTAAATGCAATATTAAGATTACCCGATACTCGTTGCTCCAGATCGCCATTGATATAGATTTCTTCAATACTTGCCAGACCTGTTAGCAAGCGCTTACGCAGGCTGAGGATGCGAGCATTCTCAGCCTGCATCTCCTCTCTTGCTATCCGGAATGCCTCACCCATGCCCACAATTTGATGGGTAGCCAGGGTCCCGGAACGCATACCTCGTTCATGGCCGCCACCATGCATCTGCGCCTCGATCCTAACTCGCGGTTGCATTCGAACATAGAGCGCGCCAATGCCTTTCGGCCCGTATATTTTATGCGCCGTAAAAGACATGAGATCCACTTGTATCTTTTCCAGATCGATTTCAATCTTGCCAGGGCTCTGCGCCGCATCGACATGAAACATGACGCCGCGCTCCCGGGTAATCCTACCGATTGCCTCGATATCATTCACTACACCAATCTCGTTGTTCACGTGCATCAGTGATACCAGAGTTGTATCGGGGCGAATGGCTTCGACTACCTGCCTCGGCGCAATGATTCCCCGGGAGTCAGACTGAAGATAAGTGACCTCAAACCCTTCGTTCTCTAATTGACGACAGCTATCCAGCACTGCCTTGTGCTCTATTTTGGAGGTAATCAAATGTTTGCCACGGTCACTGTAAAAATGCGCTGCGCCCTTAATGGCAAGATTGTCTGACTCCGTCGCACCGGAGGTCCAAACGATTTCCCTGGGATCACAGTTGACGAGATCTGCCACCTGCCGACGTGCCGTTTCCACCACTTCCTCAGCTTTCCAACCCAGAATGTGGGAGCGGGAGGCCGGGTTACCGTAATTGCCCTCCATCGTGAGACACTCCGTCATCTTGTCAGCTACCCGGGGATCTACTGGCGTGGTGGAGGAATAATCAAGATAAACTGGAATTTGCATCGAGCTGTGACTCCCGCGAACTTATGGGGTATTAACTGGAATTTGCCTGTCGGCGAGCGCTCTCAGGGCAACGCCTTGGGCTGTCAAGGGTTGCTTGCGATCCTGAATTTCAGCGATCCGCTTGATCTCATTCCTGGCTACGAGATCAGCGAGACTTATATTTTGCAAAAATCCGTGAATTTGTTCACTCAGATCTTCCCAAAGGTAATGGGTCAAACAGGTTTTTCCGCCCTGACAGTTACCTGCCCCCTGGCACTTGGTCGTATCTACCGACTCATTAACTGCATCGATTATCTCAGCGATGAAAATAGCTTCGGAATCTCGCTGCAGCTTGTATCCACCTCCAGGCCCCCGCACGCTGCTCACCAACGCATTCTTTCGCAGCTTTGCAAACAATTGCTCAAGATAGGAAAGCGAAATTTCCTGGCGCTGAGAAATATCGGCGAGGCTGATTGGCCCGCGATCTGAGTGAATAGCGAGATCCAGTATAGCCGTAACCGCGTAACGACCCTTAGTAGTTAAGCGCATTAGATACCTACATTTCTAGCACGAATGCCGCAGTATTAGATAACCAAGCAAAACCGTCAAGTATTAGTCATATACCAAAGTATTCGCTAGCCGCGCTCATGAATGATCTTAGATGGGATTTCTCGAGGTCTTTGTGGAACTCGCAACCCTACTGCTTGCCAAGCATCACCATTAACGCCAGGTGGTACGCCACATGGATGATTAGGCCCATTAATTCCCGCTGCAGATTGCTGCTGAAGATGACTTGGGGCTGGTGTGATGGACGGATTCGCGCACTAATAGCACAACACCCTGCTCCTCATGGCGCCGGAGATCTAACAGCATGCGATTGAGCGTGACGGGGACCAACCTGGCGNCCNCCATATTGGTTTCAATCGNCTNGTCACACTTGCACGCANCATAATCAACAGTCCTGTCGAGNAACCCTTTGANCAGGCACTGNAATCGATCCAGCAGATGGCTNATNTATGTGTGCCGATGGAAGCAGAATCTTGCNTCTGCTCCACATGGGCTTCTTCAGAAATCATGTTAAGCAACGGTTCGCGCTGATCAAGGCAGNGTTCGCTGCCTTTGATCAGCAGGTTNACTTCTATCTCCCAAGAATCGAGAGCAACTGGAGTCCTAGTGGTTAAGTCTGTTGTGCCTCAAAGTGGCACAACAGACTCGGGAAAAATCAGTTATGCGGNTGNATTCAATATAATATAGTTACCAAATGGGCACTAAATTTAACCTGCCANTGCAGGCCGAAAGCCTCTAGCTGTCGAGTTGGTTCTCATAAAACGAAGCTGGGCAGATTAACTAGCAGGACCATAACTCCAAGTTTTTTATTGCAAACACAACAGGTAGAACGTTTGGGACATAGCGCTTAGCTTCCTGGACTTTTTTAATAATGATTCACAACCGTCACAAAAACATTGACAAATGAAGATCGACTTTCATTGCCACAGCCATTTTTCGGATGGCCACCATTCGCCACAATTCCTGCTGCAGCGGGCAGCGAAGAATCAGTTAACGCATCTGGCGATTACTGATCATGATTGCATAACCGACTTATCGAAACTGGAAATACCAGCAGGGCTTATCCTGGTGCCCGGCATAGAGATTTCGTGCAATTGGAACAAGCATGAAATACATCTTGTGGGACTGCAGATCGAAGACAGCCATCCTGAATTGAATGCTTTCATCAACGGGCAGCAACAGGCCAGAACAGAGCGCGTAAGCAACATTAGCGGGAAACTGGAAAAACTGGGAATAAATGGACTGCTTGAATTCATGGCAGCCAAGCCCTGCCTGTCTTGGACGCGAAGCCATGTCGCAGAATTCCTGGTGAGCGAAGGTCACAGCAAAACGTTTCATAAGGCCTTCAAGAAATTTCTGAAGCCAAGCGGCAGTGTTTACGTTGCAGCACAATGGCCGGCACTTAATGAGGCGATTTCGATTATTAAGCAAGCTGGTGGCATTGCCGTGCTCGCACACCCTAGCCGTTACAATCTGACCAACACCAAGCTATTGAGCCTGATTAATGATTTTATACTGGCCGAGGGAGAAGCGATTGAAGTTTCCTTTGGCGGCATAGACCCACTTAGATCTCGAGCTCTTTGCGACATAGCACTGCAGAGGAATCTCTTTGTTTCAGCGGGCTCTGATTTTCATACGGCCGACAGACAGTGGACTGACCTTGGAAAGTTTCCAGCTATCGAATCGCGGGCAATAAAAAATGCCATATGGAATCATTCCAGATGGCATTCTATTGATCAGTAGTGAGAGAGGCNTCGGCTACGTTTTACGCTTAACGGAAGCTACAACATCGCGGAAAATATCCAGTAAGGTCTCGTGTTTGTAGTCAGTGAACTCGCCCGCATCCATGAACATGCCATGCTCTTCACAGGCTTCATACTCAAGGTGCTTCTGCTTGGGGTCATTCAGTTTCTTCATTGGTTTACCGCAGCGAGGACATTGAATATCACGCACTGTGTTATAGGTTTTTCCTACCTGAGGATCGCCGCTATCGGCAAAGTCAGCCATCCAGTCGCCCTTCANCTGTTCGGCTTCGCCGTTATCAAACCATAGCCCATGACAACTGTTACACTTATCGATCACAACCTGACCATGTAGGGTTTCAATCTTTAATTCTTGCATCTCAGAATTGCACTTCGGGCAGTCCATTATTATTTCCTCAAAAGCAGCTTCTTTATTCTTGCAAGCTAGGTCCCGGTGAAGCCCAAGCGACCTTTGCAGCCAAGGCGCCAGACCGCCCAATATTGCTGGCATTCTATAGGAATTGGGCTCGCAAAACCAAGCCCCATTTTCCGGCCGCACCGGGAGTGTAACCGCCTCACTCACATCCCTCGGCCCATGTAAAAACCGAGCACACAAACCCTTCGTGAACTGGGCGCGCTTAGTAGGAGTAGATGGTAGAGCGGGCCCGCAAAGACTCTGAGTCAAAAGNCTGAACCACGCAGGCTGAGANATCCTCTTGCTTCACAATGTGCACCTTGTCCGTTCGACGCGAGTCTTCCCTATCATCACCCAGCCCCTGCAGAATGAAAGAGAGCGATTCACGCCCAGGTATATGGATCAGCGTCTCACCATATTCACAAAGCGTGCCGTAAAGTGCGCGTTCGAAAGTGAGCAGATCCTGCTGCCATTGAAGAGCGAAATCAGCCTCTGCCTGAGCCGATCTCTCACGCAGGTCGGACGCCAGCGCTAGAGCCTCAGCTTTTATTGGCTCTAGTCGCTGAAGCAAGTCATTCACGCGTTGCTGGATACCGCTTGCATCAGCACTTTCCGCAGCGCTGTCAGGCTCCACCTGATGCACCTTCAGTTCAGCCTCAAGCGACCTCAGTTCAGCAACATTGGTTTCGATTTGGCCCCTTAGCGCTTCAACCTTGCCAAACAACGCTTCATAACCGTCTTCGTCAACACTTCCAAGCGCTCTTAGTGCCCTGACAGAATGAGTCGCCTGCTGAATAGCTGTGTTCATAACAAGTGAAAAATCTATGTTAGCGATCTGATCTTGCAGCTGCAGGTAACGGCTATCTTGGTTAGTGATATCTGCAGCCAACGCTGTGGTTTGAGCGGCTGCAACAGGCTGCGAACGGCGCATGGCAAGGAATGGATTTTCCTGCAGCTGCAGAGCTTGCATCGCGGTGCTTAGCGATGCCAGACCCATGCGATTCCGACGATTTGCCAGCGGTGAACGCACTTCGAATACCACGCCCTGGCTCATCAAATAGGTGCTGCTAATGCCTCCAAGACTTCGCCCAAACAAGCCCGCAGACTCGTTCAGCCCTAATTCCTCTTCGAGGATACCTGTAAATAGCGCGAGATCTCGTTGAATTTCTTGAAGCTGCTCTGATTGCGCGAAGCCTGACTGAAATAGGAGGCACAGCAGAATTGACAGCGCAGCTGAGAGGNCAATTTTCATAATAATAGCTCAAACATCATTTGACCGGCCTAACGGGGATCATCTTGAAAGCTGACGTACTGAGCCAACTCCTGCAGCGACCGAAGCGTGGCATAGTCACTGTCAGCTAACTGTTGATAGCCAAGCNGCATATCCTGCAAGTCCTGCAGGCGCTGCTCCTCAAAATAGGCATAAATGCGATCAAGGCTTTCAGCCGTAGATTGCTGCGTTTGCTCCATCACCGCCTGCAGTAGTTGAATATTGCTGGAATCCTGGCGNGCTTCAAAACGGCGAATCAGGGTTTCGATTTCGTCAATCTGCTGCGCTTCGAAAGCTGTGAGTGTCCGAGCAACTTCTTCATTGGCGCTTGATGAACCAAATGCAATTTGCAGCCCAGTCTCGTTGACAGTGATTGAGGTATTGAAAAGCAGTATACAGGCCATCGCGAGAGAGGCCGCAGCGGGCAGCCACTGCCAGCGTGAGAACCAACCCTCACCCCTTGCCGCAACTTGATGCTCTCGTTTGAACAGCTCCAGACCGCGATCCCAATGCGGGACCGATTGATCCTGCCAATCGAGTAACTCACTCTTGGCGGCCAACAGCGATTCGAGTTCAGCCCGGCACAAATCACATTGCGAGAGATGCCTATCTATTTCCTCACTACTCTGGCTTGTAAGTGCATCAGAAAAATACGCTTGCATTAGGTGCGGTGTTTTAGGACAGGGCATGTTTTTCCTCCGTAGCCGATTTGAGTTTCTTCAGCGCCGTGTAAAAGCGAGTCTTCGCTGTGTTCTCCGAGATATCCTGCATGTCGGCGATTTCCTCAAAGGTCATGGACTGAAAGATTTTGAGTTCGACTATCAATTTCTGCTCCATTGGAAGCTGTGTGAGTAAGGCAATCATGCGATTATTCTGCTGGCTCTGCATCAGTTTTGCGTCGGGTTCCTCGCTAAGCTCGGCGGGTATTCCCTCAAAGAGATCCACTTCCTCTTCACCGGCCAGCGGATAGCCGGTCAATAGGCGTTTGCGCCGATTCAGATCAATTGCCTTGTTGTGGGCGATTCTGAAAATCCAACTGCTAAACTTGGCGTCGCCCCTGAACCTGTGCAGATTGCGGTAGACGCCCAAAAATACTTCCTGCAACAAATCCATTGCATCACCGCGGTTACCCATTAATCGCAGGCCATAGTTATACATCTTGCTTTCGTAGCGCTTGACCAGCTTCTCCCAGGCAAAAGCTGACCCGTTCAGAGCTGCTGCAATGAGCGCTTCATCTTCGTCGATCAAACTCATACCTGTTTCTCCGAAACCCATACACCCGTTGGCTATAAGTCTGTCTCGTACAAGGTGAGCATTTGTGGATGCTGCAGGATACTGGTTTATAGCTGTTTAGTCGCAGTGACCACAGATATAGTTTGGAGGATANTCGCTTACTCGGGCGAGTAGGCATGGAGATTTTCGCTAACCANTGAGCCCCAGGTCCGGTNATAAGGATGGATTTTCGCAGTCACGCCGTTGGCATTTCGCAGTTGGTAGCCCTTCTCTGCCCATTCGAAGATAGAGCGGTGCAGGTTTCGCACATTGCTNTAGCCCNTTAGCTCCAGCTCTGCTGCCACTGCTGCTGATCGATAANCCACTGAACAATACACAACAANAGGTTTTTGCTTGTCCGGAAATCTGGCAGCTATATCGACGCCAGTTTCTAGATTCTCCGCGGCGCTAAGATGGCTTACCGCAAATTCTGCTGGTTCCCGCACATCGATGACTATCGGCCGGCTTGCCGATTGAACCTTCTGCACCAGTTCATCTGTCGAGATAGAACTCACCGCGGGGTACTGCTTTGCGATCTTGTCGTCTACCGCCTCCCAGTCCACCCCGAACAGGCCAAAAAAGAAAGAGGGCAGTGAATATCCGAGTGCAAGTTTCAGCATATGTAACCAGATCTGAGCGATTGCTCTGAATCAGACAAATAGAGCCATTAATCAGCTTAGCTAAGCCACTTCGAACAAACTAAACTTACGCAGCTACCGATTGCTTGCTAAGCAATTGACTGGCAGCCCCCATAAAAGCATTTAGAGAAGAGGCAATAATATCCTTGCTTATGGCCACCCCACTATAGCGCAGCCCCTCACATCGAATCTGGATGTAAGTAACAGCTTCAGCATCCGCGCCTTGACCCAGCGCATGTTCACCATACTCCATAATTTCCAGGTCCAGATTGATTGCGGACTTGATACCTTCAACAAAGGCATCAAGGACGCCGTCCCCTTCGCCATTGATCGCGATTTCCTTCCCGAAATAATTCAGCTTGGCATCGAAAGTCTCACGTCCTTCATGTTTGGCGATAGTGAAGTCCTCAAGACTTAAGGCCTTATCGCTGTTGAGGTAATGGCAGTTGAACAGCTCCCAGATCTTATCAGGGCTGATTTCCTGACCAGTGTCTTCCGTCACTTTTTGTACAACGCGACTAAATTCAATCTGCAACCAGCGCGGTAATTGAAAGCCAAACTTGTTTGCTAGCACATAAGCTACACCGCCCTTGCCTGACTGACTATTAACCCGAATCACGTCCTGATAAGTTCGGCCAATATCTCGAGGGTCTATAGGCAAATAGGCAATCTCCCAGGGACTTCCCTCTTCGTATATATCCAGACATTTCTTGATTGCGTCCTGATGCGATCCCGAGAATGCAGTAAACACCAAATCGCCAGAATACGCCTGCCGGGGATGCACATCGATTTGCGTGCACTCACGTACCACCGACACGATACGATCCATGTCATGCAGATCGAGGCATGGGTCAATACCCTGGCTATAGAGATTCATAGCCATGATAACAATATCCATATTACCAGTGCGCTCGCCATTCCCGAGCAGCGTACCCTCGACGCGCTGAGCACCTGCCATCACCGCCAGCTCTGCAGCGGCTACCGCACTTGCACGGTCGTTATGGGTATGCAGACTAATGATTACCGCATCACGGTTCTTGATACTGCGACAAAAATATTCAATCTGATCGGCATATATATTAGGTGTTGCCATCTCAACAGTAGCTGGGAGATTCAGGATTGAGGGCTTTTCTATGGTGGGCAGCCATACGTCATTCACGGCATCGCAAACTTCAACCGCGAAGTCCATTTCAGTGCCAGTGAAGCTTTCCGGCGAGTATTGGAATACCCATTCAGTTTCCGGCGCAGCCTCCGCGCAACGCTTCACTTCGTGAGCACCGGCCACAGCTATGTCAATAATGCCTGCCTTATCAGTCTTAAATACTTTTTCGCGCTGCACCGTAGACGTGGAATTATAGACGTGGAGAACCGCTCGTCGGGCACCACGCAAGGACTCAAAAGTGCGCTGTATCAGTTCTTTTCGCGCCTGGGTAAGCACCTGTATAGTAACATCATCAGGAATCCGGTTTTCTTTGATGAGACAGCGCACGAAGTCAAAGTCAGGCTGTGAGGCCGCTGGAAAGCCAACCTCAATCTCTTTAAAACCAACCTCTACCAGCAGGCCAAACAATTTTTTCTTCTGATCGACAGACATGGGCTCTATCAGGGCCTGGTTGCCATCCCTGAGATCGACGCTGCACCAGGTAGGTGCCTCGGTAATTACCTGGTCTGGCCAGGTCCGATCGGCCAATGCGATTAGCTGAAAAGGTTTGTACTTGGTGTGATCAAAGCGGCTGACCGACATTGCAAATTCNCCGTTCTGAAAATGGNTATGCCCGGAATAAGNAACCCTGTCCGGGCAAGCATGAGANAGCTCTCTTTCGTTTCTGCTTTGGGTTCAGCTTTTTTTTGGTTTAAATATTCTGCTCCAAACCCNTGGGGCCTCAAAANACCTGACTGTCCCCATAATCTCNTTGTTTCCTTATGAGAAACCTGCGNCCTAGTGTGAGCATCTTGTGAATGCTGACNTTGCTNCGAGAAAGTTTGAGTATCTTANTTGAAGNCTATTAGCATTTCTACGCATAGTTTCTANNNAAACNNTTTTTTATTAGAATTAATATCTAATATTATATTTTTTTTTAGTTATATTTTNCTTTTATGTTAACNTTAATGGTGTTTGAAGGAAAATGTGGAGCACTACGCATGAAATTGGACAAACTCGACAAGCGCATCCTGCGCGAGCTTCAGCGCGACGGCACCATCACTAATCTTGAATTGGCGGATCGTATCGGCCTGTCTCCGTCTCCTTGCGCCAGACGGGTCAAGCAATTGGAGGGCACCGGCATAATANGCGGGCACGTAACTCTGTTAGACCCGAAAAAATTGGACCTAAAACTAACCGCACTAATCCAGATCAGCATGGATCGGCATACCCCTGATCGCTTTGAAAAATTTGAGGCCCGGATCATGAGCTATCCGGAAGTAACGGAATGCCTGCTAATTACAGGCCAATCGGCGGATTACCAACTCAAGGTCATAGTGCCGGACATGGAGTACTACCAGGAATTCCTGCTAAACAAGATCACACGCATCGAAGGCGTTACCGATGTGCACTCCAGCTTTATGCTGAGAGAAGTACTGAATACGACCGCCCTGCCGCTGGATCACATCGGATCACCCTGAGGCAGCAANAAGGAAGGCTGCAAACCTAGAAGAAATGTTTGACCTTGTCTTTATANGAGCGACTCATTTTTAACGANGATCCGCAGCTNAGAGTCAGGTGAAATTCGCCATTGATGTGTGAAGATACCTTNTCCACCCGCTCAAAATTAACGATGGTAGAGCGATGCACCCGCTGAAAAATCGTCGGGTCCAATTTTGCCTCGAGATCTTTCATGGTAGTGCGCATAATGTGAGTATCACCATTGGCGTGGACGCACATGTAGTCTCCGGCCGCATCTATCCAGTCGATATCACGCACCGGTACAAAGGTGATTGAAGGCCCATCTTTTATTGCCAGGCGATCTACCTGTTCAAGCAATTCATCCCCGCTCTCGAGTAAGCTGCAGATAGCAGCCTCTGACTTGCCTGACAAGGACACCACCATCTCGAGCAGACGCTGTTTCTCTTCATTAGCCACCCGCACCGCCTCATTTTCGAGGCATTTTGCCACCGCATCCTGTAACCGCACTTTCTCAATTGGCTTTAGCAAGTAATCAACGGCATGGACCTTGAATGCGTCTACCGCGAAGGAGTCGTAGGCGGTGACAAAAATCACCATAGGCATGACATCACTCTGGATCTCGCTAATGAGTTCGAATCCTGTCATGCCGGGCATTTGAATATCGAGAAACAGCACATCGGGCTCAAGCTCAGCAATCGCTTCCATGGCTTCTCTGCCATTGGCGCACTGCTTGAGTATTTTGACTTCTGCCATTTCCTGCAGTCGCAATGCCAGACCTTCACGGGCGAGGGGCTCGTCATCGACGACCAGTGCGCTCAACGTGNTGGAATCATTCTCTGTCATAGGGGATATTTACCTTAACCGTTAGACCATGAGGAGCTTCGTTAACGAATTCCAGCTGGTGCTTCTCCCCGTAAATCTCACTTAGCCGGTTACTGATGTTACTGACTCCAACGCCGGATGAGAATGAAAACTCAGTGCCGTTTAGCTGCGACGCAGTCAAACCCGGTCCGTCGTCGGTCACTTTGATTTCCAGCCTGTCTTTGAGTTCGTGCGCTTGGATACGAATAGTTCCACCCTGTTCTGCNTTAGAGATGCCATGCTTAATGGAATTTTCGATGATTGGCTGNAGCAGCATTGTTGGCACCAGCGCTTTCTCCGCTTTCTGATCAATCTCAAATTCCAGCTTCAAGCGCTCTCCGAAACGGACTTTCTCAATATCCAGATAGAGCTGCGAGGTCTCTAACTCATGCGCNAGNCTTACCCGGTCCAGCGGAGAATGATCCAGGGAGTAACGCAGGAACTTGCTCAGCTTGGTAAGCATCTCATTGGCCTGCTCGGTGGCCTTGGAAAGAACCAGGGTAGAAATCGCGTTGAGCGTATTGAACAGGAAATGGGGATTCAACTGATAGCGCAGCATGAGCAGTTGCGCCTCATGGGCTAAGGCTTCGGAGCGCAGACTCTTCTCTTTCTCAACTTGAAATAACTGGTAATACTTTATGATGAAGTACAGCGCGCTCCACACTAGGAAGGTGGTGAATGAGGAAGAAAATACACCATCGAACAAGTCCTCGGCGCTGGCATTACGAAAATCAAAAAACTCACCGAAAGGGAGCAGGGCAATCGCATTACGAAAAGGTTGCCAGGCTAGGGCAGCAGCCAGCGAACCGAACCATGTCACCATAAACCGAACCACGAAACCACTATCCCAAGCCAGCTGGTAGAGGTAGCGCAAGCAAGTGGTGAGTACAGCACCGTATNNNGCACTCAGGGCCCAGATCAGGATCCTGGAGAACATGTATTCAGGGGGAACGAAAAACAGGTCCCGCAGCNCCAGCATGACGACCCAGACAGACCAGCCAAGCAGCTGGAAAATCCAAAACTGGCTGCGTCGTATGATGGCGAACGAATCACTGCTCATGAAAAAGGGCCGGCTATGAAGGCCGACACAGTTTACTCACTAGGGAAGCAAATCAGCAATAGCGTCACGCTCTTCTTTCAGCTCTTGCTCGGTTTTGTCAATAAGATCCTGGCTGAACTCATTNACNGCCAGTCCCTGAACAATNCTGTAATTACCNCCGTCACAAGTAACCGGAAAGGAGTAAATCAGGCCTTCTGCTACGCCGTAGCTGCCATCACTGTGGATACCCATGCTCACAGTCTTGCCGCCAGTGCCCAGCGCCCAGTCACGCATATGCTCGATTGCCGCATTGGCCGCTGATGCCGCACTGGAAGCNCCGCGGGCCTTGATAATTGCTGCCCCACGCTGCTGTACCGTGGGGATAAAGTCATTCACAGTCCAATCCTTGTCCACCAGGCTCACNGCAGCTTCGCCGGCCACTGCGCAGTGGTGAATGTCTGGATATTGTGTTGCCGAGTGATTGCCCCAGATAATCATGCCCTCGACCTCGGTGTTGTGCCTGCCAGTCTTGGCAGCAAGCTGAGAGATAGCACGGTTATGATCGAGCCGGGTCATGGCGGTAAATTGCCCAGGATTCAGGTCAGGCGCATTGCGATAGGCGATAAGCGCATTGGTATTGGCTGGATTACCAACNACCAGTGCTTTNACNTCTCTGCTAGCTACGGCGTTGATCGCNGCTCCCTGCTCAGAGAAAATCTTGGCGTTGGCCTCTAGCAAGTCCTTGCGCTCCATGCCTGGCCCACGGGGNCGTGCGCCGACCAGTAGGCAATAATCAGCATCTTTGAACGCGACATTGGGATCATCCGTGGCAACGATATCTGCCACNAGTGGGAACGCACAGTCTTCTATCTCCATGACTGTGCCTTTAAGGGCCTCGAGGGCAGCGGTAATTTCCAGCAGCTGCAGAATTATCGGCTGATCTGCACCAAGCATCTCTCCAGCAGCAACGCGAAACAACAGCGAGTAACTAATTTGACCAGCTGCACCAGTAACAGCAACACGCACAGGGGCTTTCATGACGACTAATGTCCTTTATTTAGTGGTTGATTGAGGTAAAACGGGGCACNAATTATAGCAGAATGTAGCTCGCNGTACCCCACCCAACTCCAACTGACTGAAAAACATGCTTCTGAGCCANGCACAGGCAATGACCCTNGGCGCAAAAGCAACTTGCTTACTAATAAATCAGCATGGCATCACCATAGCTAAAAAAGCGATACTCTCTTGCAATCGCCTTTTCATANGCGTCAAGTANNATTTTTTTAGAGCANAACGCGCTGACCAGCATTAATAAAGTGGATTCAGGCAGATGAAAATTGGTGATCATGGCGTCTACGATTCGGAACTCAAATCCAGGATAGATAAAAATATCGGTTTCACCCGAGAATGCAGACACCCCNCCCATCGTAGCAGCGGCCTCCAGACTGCGCACTGAGGTCGTTCCCACTGCGATAATGCGTCCGCCGCTGTTTTTACAGGCATTAATTTGCGCAGCCACTGCGGCAGTAATCTCAACACGTTCCAAATGCATCCTATGAGTCGTGATATCGTCCACTCGCACAGGCTGAAATGTACCAGCACCCACATGCAGAGTGAGAAATGCTGTACCAACGCCCTTTTCTCTCAAGGCTTTAAGCAATGGCTCGTCGAAATGCAAACCCGCTGTAGGTGCCGCTACAGCCCCCGGCNCCTCGGCGTATACAGTTTGATAGCGCTCCTTATCTTCGAGNTGATCCTCGCGCTTTATGTAAGGCGGCAACGGCATATGGCCATAGCGANTGATTAACTGCNGNAGTTCGTCACTCGAAGCAGCCGCGAGAGCAAAAAATTCATCCCTGCGGCCAACCACCCGCAGACANTCTTCCGGGACCTGAGGCTCACTGTTCGCTGTGGCGCAAAGCCTGATCAGGTTACCCTGCTTAGGAGACTTACTAGCACGCACTTGGGCGAGGATCTGACNCTCACCGAGTTGGCGCTCAATCAAAATCTCTACCCGCCCACCGCTTTCCTTGCGCCCATAGANTCGCGCGGGGATGACTCGGGTGTTGTTAAATACCAGCAAATCTTTGGGATTCAGAAAATTAACGATCTCTGCAAAACTGTGATGAGCCACTGCGCCGGATTTCCGATCCAGGCCTAGCAACCGACTCGCTGACCTCTCCGCCGCTGGGTGACTGGCGATCAAATTCTCTGGCAGCTCGTATGTAAAATCGCTTAATTGCATCAAACTGATACTCTTTATCAAGCGGAACAGCCTATAGAAATCTAGTTGACGATGGAAGCTTGAAAGCGTTGCCCAGAAACAGCAAACTAANCCACNAGGCGATCAATCAATAGCGAGTTTGGCATGGCTTCGATTGCGCCNCTNAGGTCAACTAGTATATGCTTTANCGCTNGCGTGCTGCGGCTTACAGAAGAGCNATCAGATTTTTACACAGGCTCATCTGAAATGCATGATGGTAGGCTCTAGCGAGAAGTTAAGCAAAATCTGAAATACGGATGGTTNAGTCAACGTGGCTTGCTGAAACCAGATCCAATGCCAGCGTGGTGAAATTGGTAGACACGATGGATTCAAAATCCATTGCCTTCACGGGCGTGGCGGTTCGAGTCCGCCCGCTGGTACCACCTACTAATAAAGTGGCTTCCGAATACTTCTAACCCCCTCAAAAAAGACTGCTAAAAGCCTGTTAATGTTGGATGAAAACCTATGGTAGCACCTAAACACTTCTAATATAATAAAGCTTCCGTTGGCACCTACATGCCGAAAACCGCAAAAAAACTGTCTGCGAAAGCAGTTTCAGAGCTGAAGTGGAACCCTAAGCGCGTTGATACCAAAGGGCGGCCCTACCCAAGCATGCTTCCAGTTGGGCCAACTAATTTATATCTACAGGCAACGCACACTGGCTCTAAAGTTTCGATATTCGTATTTGGGCAACAGACGCAAGATCTCCCCCAGGCGGTTATGTCTATCAAACAGCAAAGGGAAGCGCAGCCCTGACCCTGAAGCAAGCAACAGAAAAAGCAACCCACTTAAACGGCCTGCTTGACACTGGCATCGACCCGCGAGCCGAACGTAGGCGACTAGAAATTGAAGCTCGGGCGGAAGAGAACAAATACGTCACATTCAAAGAATTTACCAAAACGCACTTTATCCCCAAAAAGCAAACTGAGTACAAAGGTGCTGACCAAATACGGCGACTGCAACAACTACTAAGAGACTATGTTTATCCCTACATCGGGACTCAACGTGTCAACGATATAGACAAGAAGTATATCGTCGCTATTCTTGAGCAGAAGTCAGGCGCAAGCACATTCTGGCAGGAGAAACATGATTCAGCGAAACGCACACAAAATTATGTGGAAAACATATTCAACCAAGCTATCGCGCTTGATTATAGAACAGCCAGTAATCCCGCTATCTGGAGAGGACTGCTGAGCGAGGTTTTACCAAGCCCCGAGAAAGTCCATAAAGTAACGCACCGTCCAGCAACCCATCAAAAGCAACTTCCACGGCTTGTAGAAAAATTCTGATTGAATTGGATAACCCCAAAGGCTCAAGGCCAGACATACATTGCTTTCTGTTTGGTGTGCTGATAGTAGCCAGGTCGAACGAAGCACGTTTGGTTGATTGGGGCGAAATCGACTTGCGGAAAAAAGTTTGGCGCATGCCTGCTGACAAATATAAGAGTGAAAAAAGCTGGGTCATTCCGCTAACCAGAGAAGCAATCAAGATACTAAAAGCCAAACCAAGTGCGAAATATCAAGAAGGCAGAGCCTTTAGCACCCTTGACGGCGGTAAAATTGGCGATAAGAAACTATCGAGCATGCCAAAAGCCTTGGGCTATGATGCTGTATTTAATGGATTCAGACGCACCTTTCGCACTTGGTGCCAGAAAAAGAAATTTAATAACGAAGCATCAGAGTTAGCAATGAAGCATCTTGATACCAGCAGGTTAAAGCAGGTCTATATTGATGACCCAAGCGGCAAAGCAATGCTTAAAGAGCGGCGGACTATACTTGAAAAATATGAACGCAAAGCCTTCAAGCTGATTCACTCGCCAACCCCAACTGCGAAGGTAGTCGAACTACGAAAAAGAGCGAATCAGTGAACATAGCATATAAAATCGAATATGCTGAATTATTAATGCGGAGTCGATGGAAGCTAATTGAAGCAGTCTGGTTGCTGCATGGCATTTTCGTAAAACCCGAAGAAGGGTTCGGACTTAAAATGGAGAAGTTCTTCTTCAACACGATTGTTGAACAATGCGATGATTCCCTCGAAATAGGCCGCTTACCAGAAACTTTCCTCAGCCAGATGCTTAGCTGGGACATCACAGAAGTTATACACACCATTCGCATCAGCGACTGGAAAGAATTACCCAAAAATTGGCAAAGAACAATTGAAATGCGTAAAAGCATTAGCTATTTCTGGAATCTTTTGAACGCTAAAGCCAGTATCAAGAAGTGTGAAGTTTGCTACATAGATAGAAACGGTAAATGGTACGCATTAGCCCCAGAAAGCATGTGGAACGCTGAATATCTGCTAGCGTTCGCACAAGAGGCAGGGATAGACACTAACTGGTTAGTTGATGACATTAAAAAGCATAGACGAGTACCCAGAAAGAACGCCATTGTGGCTGGCTAAGCGAAGGAAATCTGATGACTCCAGCGTTACTTGAGGTACTGAAACTTGATACTTGGAAATTAGGGTTGGCAGCTTGGGTGTTGGCTGGCTATTCACCTCTGCTTTTGAAAGAGCATGGAAAGGTTATTCGACTCAAGAATGAAAAAATATTATTTCGAGGCACAAGTGAATTTAGTAAAGCAGAACAACAACAATTAGAACTCCAGTCACTGCTGTGCAGGAAATACTCAGAAATACTGGATGCGCCAGTTAACCCGAAGAAAGACCAATTCTTACGAAACCAAATCGTTGATGAGGTCACTAATGGATGGGCCTCCTATGAAAGAATTTATATATGGTGGTTGGATGTAGCTATTCAGAACCATTTTGTTCCAGCATATATAAACCCAGAAGCCCTGCAAGAATCTGTATTGGCGGAAAGAGGCTTCACCACATATCTGGCTCCTGGTGGAAAGTTAAAAGCCCAATTTGAATCTATCATCAGGAAAAAAGATGCATTAGACGGCGAAGTCGAGCTAGGGCCGCTATTTGAGATAGCCGTCTCCCCCCGTGGTGAATTTTATGAATGGCTACAGAGCTTTATCCTTGCGGAATTTCAGTATTTAGCCCCTAAAACACAAATCCCGCTGGGCGGTTGCAAGAAGCATGGACACCCTAGACCAAAGGGGAAGCAGGTACGAAATCATCTTACAGATAAATACTTTAATAACGGCGCCAACGGGAAATTATCTGACTTACCAAGCCTGCTTGTTGAACTTGATGTTCACGTCGACGGAAATTCTTGCATCTGCTATCTGAATGAATCGCTAGACGAGCATAAAAAATTATCACCTGCTGAACTGACAGAACGCTTATCCAAGTGGTTTAAGCCTACTGAGTTGGGCTATCAATACAAAAAAACAACAACTTAGGGAAATGCATAACTCTCGACTCCGAGGCAAGAATAGCCACAAAGAATGAAGAGCGTCCTGTTGCCAACACCCTCCCCCGATTAAAAAACAACACGCGAATAAACACACTTTAGTAATAAACAACACACATAAAAAGAAAAACACACACATCAACCTTTTCATAGCAATGTGTTCCATATTCAACACTCAAGTTAGTTACAGAGGTTTGAAATATGGTCGATTCGAAGCAAATTTTTACAGCGCCTTCCGATGAACTCGCCGAAATCCGCAGAGCCATAGAATCTGGCGAAGGCTTCTCATCTATCAAGCATGTTGCACTCTACTTTGATGTTTCCATTGCCACCATCTACAACTGGATGAATCAGGGCGTCATACCAAAAGCATATAAGATTAGCGGGAGACGTCGATTTAAAAACTCTGAACTGCTTCAAGCGGAGGCGCTGTATGAGAAAGTTTAGAGCAAGGATAAATAAGAACTGCAAAAGCTGCATTTACGACCTTTATGCAGCAGGCACCTGGCGGCAGCAAGTTGCCCTTTGTAACGTCAAATCATGCTCATTCTGGGAAACAAGAGCTAAGCCAACGTCTCCTATACCTAAGTCTACCTTACTCTGGTATGGGGTCGATTTGGCCGAATTTTAGCCTCTAACGACTGATGTTGAGAGTACTGGTCATGAGTAGGAAATCCACCAAAGTCTATCCTAATGTCTGGAAGTCCGAAAAGATGCGTGAAGTGAGTGCTTCTGCCAAGCTTTTAGGAATATATTTCTTAACAAGCCCTTTTTATTGCATGGTAGGAATATACGAACAACCTAAAGAGCGTATACGTAAACATACTGGACTATCTCATAAGGAGCTAGACCAAACATTTGCTAAGTTAATTGGAGTGGGCTTTGTTAGGTATGACGACGCAACTGAGGTGGTCTGGGTAGTTGATATGGCTGTTTCTCAAGTGTCTGATGGCAGACTTAGTGAGAGTCAGGAAAAGGAGGTGTTAAACGAGCTAGCTAGACTCAGTATAGAGTGCCAATTTCCTTTTGTTGACGAGTTTATTCAACACTACATAGAGAGATATCCGTTTCTTCCGCGCGATGCAGAAGAGCTATGTTTCGTATGAATACCCTCTCTATAGGGTATATAGATAAGAGATAACGCAAAGGAATAAGGGAAAACGATAAGAGAATATTATTACGTTGGCTGACGCGTACAAGAAGAGTGAGTCTGAACAGGTGCCTTTAATGTCTCGGCTTTAGATTTCTGCCGCATATCCAAGATGTTAGGTAACAGAGCAATCATCATTACGATAGATGCAATTTACTCTCCGCCTAGTGATTCACCGGAAATGAACTGATAGATGCCGTATCCGAAAATCAACAAGCAAGTGCATAGGTAACCAAATAGAACGGCTTGACTAACTTCATTTTTCATTACCATCTTCCGGCTGCTTTTCCTTTTTTACCAAAGTCGGCAGGAACTGATATGCACGCGAGTATGAAAAAGCATGAACCAAGAAAGTTTACGGGCGAGGGAAGTTCTACGCCTAGCAGCAAGTCAACGAACATTATCAAAGCAGGGGGCAGCATTAATGCAAAGAAACGATATTTCTTAAGAGTTTGAATCATGCTCGACTCCAATCAGTTAATTGAATATTAGGACATAACACATCATGAGTAAATCACCCGTCAAATGTGGGCTAGAAAATTGGAATTTCAGAATTTTAGCAATCTATAACCCCATTCTGTTTCTTCAACGATGTAGCCAAAGATGGAGAAAAGGATTGCCCACGCAAACGTATAAAAAAGCACTACTTGCCATGAAGGCATAAATCTGAACCAGTACGGCAGCTCAGGCGATACGCGCCTATGATTTTTAATAAGCAATTCTGACCCAAGGCCAAAAATCAGACTAATGAGCAGAAGAGAGGGCAATTCGTCGTACCTACGGTTTAGTTTCGAGATTTCAGCTTCATNTTAGGACATGACACATGATGAGTAAACCACCCGTAAAACGTGGCAGGCCAGCAGGAATGCGAGCTAGACAACTTGAGTTAAAGCAAACACTCTTGGAGCATCCAGACGTTCCTATGGTCATAGAGACAGTTGTTAGAACAGCCCTTGATGACACTCACAAGAATCAAACAGTCGCCCAAAAGATACTAATGGATAGGATTCTCCCCATAAGTACGTTTGATAAGAAATATGACACTAAGGAGAAAATCACTATCAACGTGAGCGTTATTGAACCTGAAACTATCAAAGGCGAGGTTATAGAACAATGCTCAGACGATACCTAGAACAGGGCCACATTAATCTAGACAGCGGACGCAGTTGTTTGGCCCTATAGAGCAGGTATTGGGAGGAGCTTGATGTCATCACCTGCGCAAATAATATGATTAGCTTGCTTATATACACACTTTAGAGGACCCGATGGCATGCACTTAGCGAGGTGCGTAAGACGGTTAAGTATGTGTTTGAGAGGGACGATAAGACGAGATAGAGACTTATTCTTAGAAGAGATTAAAAATGACATCACGAACAATAATAACTGGAATACCAAGTACCGTTAAAAAGTCTCTCGGAGTTCTATTTTTTATCGGCTGCATTATCAATGCTATCCCACTTGGGGATTTTATTCAGACCTCTGGACTTACAGTTGTAATAATTCCAACAATTTTTTCAGCACTATGGCTTAAGTTAAAAGTGGGGTTTCCCGTCGGAAGATTTCTTATGCTCACTTCGGTGCCAGT
>NYWC01000025.1 GCA_002684935.1 Gammaproteobacteria bacterium | reverse complement strand
AAGAATGCAGTGAATCTAGTAAGCGTTTAAGAGTGTTTGATGGTGTAATATGGGGTTTATCTGGAAGGTATACGAACTGAAAAGGTTTACTAAAAGTTTACTAGATAATTTTGTGTACTATAAATTATTGATATATAAGGAATATTAATTTGTCTCAGTTTGTTTACACTATGGGAGAGGTCGGTGTAAATTTGTATACATCAACCACTTAGAGACTATCAATAGTTATAGATTTATTATTCAGTGAACAGCAGATCAATGACTTATTGCTAAAGTTATACAAAGTTCTATACAAAATATGGTGATTCTGAGTGCCAGAACGCATCCTCGAACACATACTCCCTAAGAAACTCACTCTTGTCCTGAGAACACGGACTACAAAGGACGGAGAAGAGAACCAACACTGATTGCAGAATAGTGTGAACCTATTAAATTACTAGTGTCCAGCGACAAGAATCTATTTGAGTTTATTCTCAAAGATCGAGTAGGACTGAGCATCTTTCTTCTCTTGTTTGAGAGCGACTCTCGCACCTTCGCCCATCAGGATCTCTCTCACAAGAACTTACCGCTCTTTGCGTTGCGTCAACGCACCTTTCGACTGCTCTAATATCATCCCTCGAATTAAGATAGTAGGCAATGTCACCAACCGCAGGATCAGAACTATTGATGACTATGTCTGCAATAGTGAAATTAGATCTAACCTCATTAACTAAAATGATAGCAGTCGTTTCTTCCTCCTGACCAAGCATTTCACCAGTTGCAGGATCCATGAATCCCTCACCTAACTTAGTAATACTTAAGAGTTGTCCAGGGCTCAGTGATCCCTCACCGTAATTCAAGTAAACTTCAGAGCCATCTACCCTCGCAACCATTATCGGGAAGATACCCATAGTTAAACGATTGGCTATACCGTCAGCAACTTCTTCACCGATCAGATTGATCGAGGAAAGGCTGATACCAGCACACGCATTTGCTTCACCATTTAAAATCGAGTTAATTGTATCTTCGACTTCGACGCTTTCACTCAGCCTTATTTCACCAGTCGCAAGGTCTACCACTCGAATATTCATTGAGAGTGAGGCTTCACAGTTAGATGCAATAAGAACGCTTCGATTTTCAACGGTAATGTTCGACACACTGCCCAACACCATGTAATCCACACCCGAAAAGCCTGAGTAATTGTCGATCCCGTCTGCAATACCGGAAGCGGACAGACCTCGTTCTTCTAGCAAAGTTGCTAGGCGTGTTCGCTCCATGATTGTGAATTTATTTGTTTTTTGCAGCGCATTTTCTAGAGCCAATTGGATACTCATAGTATCAAACTGACCGATCGCAGTAGTAATCTCTCCCACAGCGATGATCGGACGATTAGCCTGTGCCAATGCGATCTGACTCGCTAATAGAGTCGAAATCAAAATTCCACTTTTTAGATAATTAAATAGATTCATATTCTTCTACCCCTTTTTTGACTGTTTTGAGCGTCCCCTGCCCGAGAAGACTGCAGATTCAATCTAGCTCTAGCTCCCGCTGCAATGTCAGTACTCCCGTTTATAACTTTTGCAATGGAGAACCCAGTATTCGTAGTAGTCACCTCTACTGTTCCCAACAGTGATTCTCTGCTTCCCAACACTAACCCTGAATCGATATCAACAATATCAGCACCTTCTTCAATTATTTCGAGTTGATCTCCAACAGTTAGTATCGAGTCGCCATAATTTAGATAAATATCTCCTTCATCTACATCGACAACACGTATTGGGAAAATACTTTCAGCGAGAAGTGCTGCAGATCGTTTCGCAACGATCCTTTGAGTCTCCACTACGGCGTCATTATTGCGATCTCCATTCGCAAAATTACCTGTTCGAAGTCCTTGTGAAGAAGTCTGCGAAGCCTCAATTGTTTCAGCTCTCACAATTTCGCCGCTGTCGACATCAACTATTTTAATATCGACGCCAAATGTGAAGACAGTGGAAGACGAATTAAATTGCCCAGTATTTATCTCCTGCCTCTCAGAGGTAAATTTTGTAACTGAGCCGTAGATCAAATAGTCGATTCCATCGATACTAAGCGCAGAGCCGCCAGCAAGAACTTCTTGGAGACCTTGCTCACCCAATATTTCGTCTAGCCGACTGCGTTCATATACTTCAAAACGACCTACTTTAACGAGTTGAGTCTCAAGCATCGCTTCGTAGTTATCGGGGTTAGTTTCTGTTCGAAAATATCCATCATTATCAAAAGTTGAATCAAAATTCGAAACAGCGACAATAGGCAGTTCTTGTCCCACACTCATTGTTGGTATTCCGATTAAGATACATACTGCTGCTCGAAACCAAAAATCAGAAAACCTCATATATGACATAATTGGAGCACCTCTTGTAACTTATCGATTCTAGAGTTTTTCTCTGCCAGCTTTAACCGACCACTATACCTAGAATCGCTGACGACAAAACTTATTTGGTTAGACGCTGTCTCAAGCTCTACATCGAAGAAGCAGTCTTCAGAGCACGACATTGTGATTTCTGTGAAATCTTGGAGTGGCAATCCGGTAACATCATTGATCTGTAAACTCGAAGGTAGTCCGCTGGAGAAATCATACATCTTGTCGACGGTCAGATAATGCTCATTTCCAGAAGGTCGCAGGACGTAAAGCTCGCAAGGCGATGGGGAATGGAACGGCGTACTTGAGTAGAAGCCATCGATAACAGCATTAAAGTTCGGATTTTGTAAAATGTTAGTCTTCTCTATGGCTAAAGCTTTTTCTCTGCACTCATAAGCTGCCCCGTCGAACGAACACCCTTTACGCAACTGCCCAGATCGGGTCCTCGCCAGACCTGCTGAAACTTTTCTGACGAGCTCCAACCCAACGAGATTCGAGTCGAATTGGCATAGGATAGAAAAATCACATGCAGTTTCTGCGTAATGCTCGGAGAAAACCTGATCGAATCTCGTTGCACAACTTAGCCCAAGCGTTACAACAAAGGCATAAAATAGGAAGCGTGATTTCTTTTTAGAAATAGTCATTTTGAGCACAAGGTCAACATAGCGTGAACGGCTAAGAACCGCAAATAGACCCTTTCTGAAAATAACGTAGTCAATCAGCTCAGCAAAAAACCCCTAAGGATCTACGGAGCAGCGTGAATCTACTCAACTACTGAGGAGATTTTTACAGTAAAATAAGCACTCATAAGTGACTGATATACCTAATAGTTTTATCGAGTAATGTTATACAAAAGTTATACATTGGGATATTGATAGTCATAAGCTATTGTTTTTATTAGGTATATTTTATGTCTCAGTTTGTATACACGATGAACATAGTTATATAATATTTATATATATCAATAATTTATAGTATCTAAAATAGCTTACTAAAGGTTTACTAGGAGTAAAAGAATCAATTAGTAACACCGTCGGGTTTTACTAGAAAGTTTACTAAATCTCGGTAAATCTCATTGAAAAATCTCATCCAAAAGAACATCAGGGAAATCATCCCAAGTTCAGCAGTTCTAGTACTTCGCACATACGAGAATAAGAGTGGAATGGTGTTCTCGTATCGACTCAGAATCAGAAATCAGCAGCAATCGAAGTATCAATATCTCTCATTGAAAGCGACTAATGAGAGGGATGCAGTTCTCGAAGCATTTGAAGTCTATAAAGATATTGCTGACAGTCTCAAGAGAGTTGGCATGGGTGGCAGGATTGGAAATATTAGGAGCTTCTTTTCACAGCACTTTACTTTCTCTCACTTCAATTTATTCTGCTCTCAGACACTGGATACTGGTCAGCACTCAAATCAATCAGAACTGGCTGGAATTAATTCTCAAAGATCGAGTAAGACTGAGCACCTTTCCTCTCTTGTTTGTGAGCGACTTTCGCATTTCCTGCCATCAGGATTGCTCTCACATGAACTTATCGCTCTTCGTGTTGCGTCAACGCACCTATCGACTGCTCTGATATCGTCCCTTGAATTAAGGTAATAGGCGACATCGCCAGCCGAAGGATCGGAGCTGTTAATCACTATCTCCGCAATTGAGAAATTGGATCTGACCTCATTGACTAAGATGGTTGCATTCTTGAAAAAACAGAGTCAACTGCTGGGACAAAAAATGCTAGTTGGGAAGGAATTAGAAAAGATCAGAATGAATGAACCACGACACTCACTGGAAGGTTTTGCGGAGCTACCCCGCTTGGAAACTGACGGATTAAGTCTGAGCGTCTACATCTTAGTTGCCATAGGCTCCCAGTTCAGAAACATATAATGTAGCTTCGTGCATGCTTGTTGAATCATAGGTGCCTATCCAGACATCGAATGTCCCACTCGGGGCTTTCGGAAAGTGAATAGATGGGTCAAGATTTCCCCCGCTATCATCATCACAGATCCATTCGCCATTGGGTGTATTGATGACTAATGTGGTATCTACTGACGAAATTACAGAGATCCAAAGTTCGAGAATCCCTGCTTCGAATGTGAGTTCGAAGTCGGGTGCATCCGCAATATATCCTGTGCAATCTTTTCCCAGTTTCGATGCGTCGATTGATCCTCCTGAAATCATATCGTATTCCAAGGGGTCTGGAGAAAATCCACTAGTCAAATTAACGGAATCAAAAGAAGCCTGCAAAGAATAATCTTGTGCTAATAATGGCTGAACAAGTATGGTGGTGAGTACCAAATTTAGAAATCTCATTTTTCCCCTCCATAAATGACCTCACGGGAGTTTCTCTCACAACCTGGCATATTTCAAGGGTTCAGACCTACCAAAAAAACTCCTCTTCAATAATCTCTCACAGGTTCTCTCTGCAGATCGGGTTAAACACCTGTTCGTCACATTCGGGAAGACGAACCTTCATCTCAAATTTGTCAGAAAAAGGTGTTTCTACACGGGTGATACAGGAACTAGCACGACACTCGTCATCAGCAGTTACACAGCAATACATCGATGTCAGCGTCGACAAGTTACGAAATGCTGTGAATCTGGTTGCCATCTAATGAGATTTTCACTGTTTTTGATGGTGTTTCTCTCAAATATTGCTCACTCAGAGGTAGAAATCGTCTCAGAAAGAGACAGATTCGTGTCTGTAACTCAGCAAGAGTGTGAAATGAGAGAGGTTTACGTCGAGAATTCGCTAGGAAATTCACTGATCGGTGAATTGATCGGAAAGCAGATCGGAGGAGGTTCAGGTAAGGAGATCGCAACTGTTCTCGGAACGATCACTGGAACAAATATCGGAAGAAATCACTCTGAGAACACTGGAAATCTTCAGATGCGAGAAGTCTGTCGGGATGTGGTGACGGAGATCAAGCGCGGAAAACTTGTCACTTTGAGGGTTGACGGTTCTCTACACACGGTAGTCATAGACGATTGAGTGAATCTCATAAGAGTTTAGTGACTTTGATGGTGTAAAATGGGGTTTATCTGGAAGGTATACGAACTGAAAAAGTTTACTAAAAGTTTACTAGATAATTTTGTGTACTATAAACTACTGATATATAAGGAATATTAATTTGTCTCAGTTCGTATACACCATGAACCGTGTCGGCAAGGTAGTCCCGCCCAAGCGCGAAATCCTGAAAGATATATCCCTGTCCTTTTTCCCGGGCGCGAAGATTGGTGTGCTGGGTTTGAACGGTGCGGGAAAGTCTACCCTACTGCGAATCATGGCGGGGATCGACACGGAAATTAATGGCGAGGCGCGGCCGCAANCGGGGATCAAGATCGGCTACCTGCCGCAGGAGCCCGAGCTGGATGAAGAACTTACAGTCCGGGGAAATGTAGAACAAGGCATCAAGGAAACCATCGATCTCATCGATGAGTTCAANGCGATCAGCGACAAGTTCGCGGAACNCATGNAAGAAGATGAGATGAACACACTGCTGGAGCGTCAGGGCGCTCTGCAAAATGAAATTGACGCAGTCGATGGCTGGCAAATCGAACGCACCCTCGACATTGCCGCTAATGCCCTGCGTCTGCCGGAGTGGGACGCCAGGGTTGCTAATCTATCGGGCGGAGAGAAGCGCCGGGTCGCCCTGTGCCGTCTGCTGCTCTCCAAGCCAGATATGCTGCTGCTGGATGAGCCCACCAACCACCTGGATGCCGAAAGCGTGGCGTGGCTGGAGCGCTTCCTGCAAGAATACCCGGGCACCGTCGTGGCCATCACCCACGATCGCTACTTCCTTGACAACGCCGCCGGTTGGATCTTGGAGCTGGACCGCGGCCACGGCATTCCTTATGAGGGCAACTACAGCACCTGGCTGGAAGCGAAAGAGAAACGCCTGGAACTGGAAGAGAAGCAGGAGGCCGCACGTGAGCGCACCATCAAGTCGGAATTGGAGTGGGTGCGCGCCAATCCCAAGGGCCGCCAGTCCAAGAGCAAGGCGCGAATTGCGCGCTTTGAAGAGCTCAATTCCAAGGACTTCCAGAAGCGCAACGAAACCCAGGAGTTATATATCCCTCCGGGTGAGCGTCTCGGTGACAAAGTTATCGAAGTGAATCACCTGTGCAAAGGCTTCGGCGATCGCGTGCTCATTGAAGATCTCAGTTTCTCAGTACCCAAGGGCAGTATCGTCGGCATCATCGGCGGCAACGGCGCGGGTAAAACCACCTTCCTACGCATGTTAGTGGGGGCGGAACAACCTGATAGCGGCAGCATAGGGTTGGGCGAGACCGTGAATCTTGCCTACGTTGATCAGAGCCGCGATGAACTAAATGGCGAGAACACTGTATGGCAGGAATTGTCAGACGAGCAAGATATCCTGCACATTGGCAACTACGAAATATCATCCAGGGCCTACGCCAGCCGCTTCAATTTCAGAGGTGGTGATCAGCAAAAATTCGTAGAGGATTTATCCGGGGGTGAGCGCAATCGCCTGCATATGGCCAAGCTGCTGAAGAAAGGTGGTAATGTGCTACTGCTGGATGAGCCCACTAACGATCTAGACGTAGAGACGCTGCGAGCCCTGGAAGAAGGTATCCTGGCATTTCCTGGCTGCGCTATCGTGGTCTCGCACGACCGTTGGTTTCTCGATCGCATCTGCACCCACATTCTTGCTTTCGAAGGAGAAAGCCGGGTGGTATGGCATGAAGGCAACTACTCGGACTACGAGGCCGATCACAAGAAGCGCGCCGGCGATACCCAGCCAACCCGAATCAAGTACAAGAAATTGGACGCCTGACTAGAGGTTAAGTTCTTTCTTCATTTTGGCAATCCGTGCCCGCCGCTCCGATGCACTCAGCGGACGCTCAATTTTCTCAGGCAGTGCCTCGGGCACCGGCAGGTTCAGATCTTCGCCATTCATCACGCGTCGGCACAGCTCACCGTAGTGGTATTCAAAGCGCGTAAAGGCGACAGCGTCGACCNCATTAGCCAGTGTGTACCATCCAGTATCCTGCCCAGCCAGGTAAACAGCCGGGTGACTCCAGCGCTGCGCACGTTTCGGGGAAGGCGCAGAACAAGCCTCGACATAGGCAGCGCGTGGCGCGGGCAAGCCAAACAGGTCGAAGCCCTCCTCACAGGCCCTAACCACTGCAGCAATTGAAGGCAAATAGTCCTGGCTGCGAATCACCCGCTTAGCGGCCTTAACGATCTGCGTCGGCTGATAATTTTCCAGCGAGCTCAACCAATACTTTTTGGCTATCGCNAGGCTCTCTGNATTGGCGAATGCCTTGTGGTACTGNTTATGGTAGGCGAACTCAAATTCAGCAAAAATTTGATTAATGGCATCCACACGGTCAGGCGCTGACTCAGACTGGNANCNGTCTGTAGGNTCTGCCACTGCCTCNANGGGTTGATTCCCGCTGCGTGGNTTAGTCGGCCCAGCTTCGATCAGCGATGCGCTCGAACTTTTCTCTAATTTTTTGCTGGTTCGATCCAGCAAGGGTTTTATCTTCTCCATAAATGGTCTCGTCATTGCCGACCTGTTTAAGNCGGCGGGCCCAGTCNTGTTTGATGAACTGCAAAAAGACTGTATTCCAGGAGGCTTTCGCCTGNCCGCTNTCTTTCCAGTACATCACGAACTCGGGCACTCTGCTACGGGCATATTNCTCGTCAATTTCAGCGAGCTGTAANATTTCNAAACAATCGGCACTCGGCTGCCAGCCATCCAAAATAGGNCTGGGCGNGTCGTCNCGTCCAAACGANGCNGTGNATTTCGCCCACTGGCGTCTGATGTGTTCAATAAACTTCGTATTCCAGGCGCCATGAACGACACTGCGCTCGCGCCAGTACAAAACAAATTCAGCAACCGCGTCTTCAATAAAGCTGCGGCTGATTCCCGCGTTCTCCAAAATTTCCAGCGCATCCAGGCTGGGTTGCCACTGTGGCGACATTGTGCTGGCCAGTTCATGGGCACCCTTTCGAGTCTGCTCATGCCGCCACTCTTTCAACACATGCTTGTAAAACGCATTGCCCCAGGAAAATCTGGCTTGTCCGCGGTCGCGCCAGTAGCTGACGAACTCGGGCACTAGGCTATGAATAAATTCGTCAGGAATAGCATGCTGTTTGGCGAGGCGAATCCAATTGGCATCNGGCTGCCAGCCAACCGGAATAAGNTNGGCTGAGCTNCTCGAGCTCAGGNATAGCANCNGACCCNTGAGTTCCTNAATTNGNAGTCGGGNCAGATTGNNCGCTGGGATGGTCGGAAAATGTCATTCTGGCGNNCTGCGGTTGCGTTCGCGTCGATACNGAACNTGTCAGTAANGGATTNGANANGGGCTGCTCGTCGATGGCTATCCAGCTCGCTGCATTTCCGTGCGCGCCCTGTGCACCCTTGGAGCACTCCAGTCTAATGATTCCGAGATTCTCCAGGCTTGATCTGATTTGCTGGCATTCAGCGAGAGACCAGAACGGAAAAAGCCCTGAAAGCTCACTGTCCTCAAGGAGCAGCCAACGTAGAGATGACTCTGTTGCTCGCTTTTGTCCACGATGCTTGATCAACTCGGCAAGGGACTGCAACATGACTGCCTCGGGGAGGCCGATAGTGGAAGCAAGCGTTGGCGACACAACGATGGGCTGTTCAGGAACTAGGTTAGACACTTGGTTAAGACTCAGCGAGCAGCGGGCAGCGCGACCAATCCAGTTAAAAAGTGCGTGTGTGATTGGAAACGCTTTCACATTCGATTGATGCTAACACAGCCTTAACTGACATCCCTACCGCTTCATTGAACCTGACCAAGCTAGCGCTGTAACATCACGCCATTAACAACCGGGCAGCGACCAATCCAGCATGAATCCACAGCTTATTCAAAATTTTATCCACACCGAACGGCTGCCCGGTGCTTATGGCGAAGATGCACNGCACTGGTTCGTCCCGTTGGCGGCTGAGTTAATCCAGCGCTGTAACAGCGCCGATAGCGAACCGCTGTTTGTCGGTATCAATGGTGCCCAAGGGACCGGCAAGACAACCCTATCAAAGTTCCTGACTCATTACTGCCGGGAAGCGGGTCTGCAGGTCGTTGAGCTTTCGATAGATGATTTTTACCTTTCCAAAGCTGCCAGNCTAGCCCTCGCTGAGGAGATTCACCCCCTACTAGCGACTCGGGGAGTGCCAGGTACCCATGACACCAAGGCTCTGCACGTATGCCTTGATAGACTGATGAACTCAGAAGTGTTTGATGCCATTTCTATCCCCCGATTTGACAAGGCTACCGACAATCCCGCGCCCAAACAGCATTGGTCGCTCGTGCATGGGCCAGTAGATATGGTGATTCTGGAGGGATGGTTTATTGGTGTGGGCCCTGAAGCCGAGAGCAACTTGTCAGAGCCAATCAATGAACTGGAAGCCCAGTCAGATCAAACGGGCCGCTGGCGACGCTACGTGAATGCGACCCTGGCCACTGACTATGCCCCTNTGTTCTCCCACATCGACATGATGCTAATGCTGCAGGCACCCTCGTTTGAGCAGGTTTATGCCTGGCGTGGGCTGCAGGAAGAAAAGCTGAGGCAAAGCCGGCAGGAAGCTCGAGGGTCGGACTTAACCGGCATTATGAGCACTGCGCAACTCAGCCGTTTCATTCAGCATTTCGAGCGACTGACCCGACATAGTCTGGCAACCCTGCCAACTAGCGCTGACCTCGTCTTCAGTCTGAATCAAGCGCACCGGGTTGTCGCACAAGTCAACCGGCTAGGCGCGACTTAGGCGCATTGATTGCCTCAGCTTTGCTCAATCGNCTGTGGCTCTGCGGACTGGTCTAGCTTGCCACGGTTTAAGAAAAGAGGCTGCACCCAGACTCGCGCTATCAGTCCAACCAACACAATGGCGGCAAGCTGACGCCAGNGTGGATAACTGTCACTGTGCTCGGCCATAGACAGCTGCAAAGGCCAAGCGAATGCATCATAGGCGGCGTTTAGCAGCAGACCAGCGGCGACCGCTGTGCCAATGACAGCGATCAGATACGCACCAAGCGACTTCAATCCTAGCTGCTCCCTGATTACACCCATTGTAGCTAGGTTCGTGGCCGGGCCGGTGAGCATAAACACTAGAGCCGCTCCAGGGGAGATGCCAGCAAACAACAGACTGGCGGCAACGGGAGTCGAGGCAGTTGCGCAGATGTACATTGGAAGGCCCACGATTACCATAATAATCATCGCCATGACGCCATCGCCCCACTGCAGGAAAAACGATTGTGGCACCAGGGCAGTAATCACGGCAGCGGCCACCAGGCCGATAGCCAACCACTTTGCCGTATCAGAGATCATCCGGCCGTACCCATACTGCACCGCCGATACGAGACGCTTGTTCAAAGCAGGCTCTTCTTGCACCACAGCCGACTTCTTGCTGCAGCAACTGCCGCAAGTCGCCTCGACCTCGGCAACATGCTCGTCTTCTTTATCGACGGCATTTACCAGGATACCAGCAACAATTGCGCTGACTAGCGCCCCAATTGGTCGCGCCACAGCGAAAATCGGGCCTAACACCGCGTAGGAAAAGGATATTGAATCGACACCAGTCTCTGGCGTCGCCACCAAAAAAGAAGACGTGGCGCCTTTAGATGCCCCAGCCTTACGAATCGCTAGGGCGGTTGGAATGACTCCACATGAACAAAGAGGCAGCGGTGCGCCTATAAAAGCCCCTTTCACGATTGATACGAGGCCGGGCTTGGCCAGCTGCTTTTCGACCCAACTGCTGGGGATGACCTGCTTTATGATACCCGCCAATAAGTAGCCCATGAGTAGCCATGGGGCACTCTCGATCACCAGACTCCAAAAGATGCTTAACAGTTCCATCAACTGGCCCTCCTTGTAACAGTCACAGCGCCCCCATCCAGCGCTTCGATGATGGAGCAATGGGTGGCATTCTCGGGACCGCCGCAACAGCTCTCCAGAAGGCGCTCCAGAGTCCGCCGCATGGTCTGCAATTCGGCCAGACGCTCATTGACCTCATCCAGCTTGTGCTGGGTTATGTCAGTCACTTCTTGACAGCTGTGGCTTTGTTTATCCAGCCGAATGGAAAGCAACACGCCAATGTCATCCAGAGAGAAACCTGTATTGCGCGCCGATTTAACAAACACCGCCCGCTTCACGTCGGCATCACTGTAATAGCGATAGCCAGAGCCACTACGCTGACTCGCCTCGATCAGTCCATGCTTCTCATAGAAGCGGATAGTATGTGCAGACAGGCCGGTCAGGGCAGCCAGTTCGCTGATTTTCAGCATATTAACTGTGCCTCAAGAAAAAACGCCTTATGGTACCAAGTATAAACTTAGAGTTAACTCGAAGGTCAACCTAAAATCTTCAACTTTTGCGATCCATGGTGCGGTGATCTAAAGCTATTTCAGCGGGCCTCAGGTGCAGCGCCCAGGGTGCGACCTATCCATGACCCTATATCAACGATCTCCTGGGGACAGACCGCGTGCTCCATGGTGTACACAAAATACTCGGGGTTGAATCCGAGATTCTGCAGAGTAACCACGCTCTTGCTTCCCAGCGCTTCCGCCACTACCGGATCCAGGCTGCCGTGGCCGATCATAATAGGAATGGTGTTCTGAATCGGGTTAATCTCAATGCTGTCGCCGGTGGCGAAATACGTAGATAGCGCCATTATGCCCGCAAGGGTTTTGGGATAAGTGAGCGCCGCCTCAAAGCTCACCGCCCCACCTTGGGAAAACCCCGCCACGATAATGCGCTCACTGGGCACTCCTCGCTCTATTTCCCGTTCAATCAGGTCGTGTACCCAGCTGGCTGACTGCTTCAGCTGATCCGTATCAACATGACGATCCACGTCCAGTCGCTTGATGTCGTACCATGCAGGCATGACAAAGCCATTATTGATTGTTACCGGTATAGATGGCGCATGAGGAAAAATAAAGCGCACGCCAAGCCCGGCCGGCAGATCTAGTTGCGGCACGATGGGCGCAAAGTCATTGCCATCTGCTCCGAGACCGTGCAGCCAGATGATGGCGGCATTTACCGGCTCTCCCTTCGGGTATTCAATCTCTACAGCGGGTAGATATTCCATTGCCTCTCCTCATCATATATTGGCAGTCACAAATTACCCTGTCACACCACGCCAGCCAGCATACGCACTTCACGCTGCGGAAACGGAATCGCGATACTATTGGCAGTCAGCGCGTCCTGCAGTTTCTGATTGCAGGTGCACTTCACTTCGTAAAATTTCTCGGTTAGCACCCAGCAGCGAATACCTATGTTGGCAGCGCTGTCTCCAAAACCATCAATGCCAACCTGCACTGCTCTTGATTGGCTGAGCCCCTCGACATCGCGCAAGGTAGCACAAATTATTTCAAAGGCCGCTGCAGTGTCACTTTTATAGGCAATGTCCACCGCTAATTCGAGCACGGTGTCGNACTGGGAATTGTGGATAACCTCGCCGATGATATGACGATTTGGAATAGTANTCTTTTCCTCATCTTCGTTAGAGAGCACCGTATAAGCTAAGGTGACCCATTTTACGACGCCCTAGCCGCCAAGCACACGAATGGTGTCGCCCACGATAAAGGGTCGCGTCAGAATAATGCTGAGTCCGGCGCCATAGTTAGAGAGCAGGCCCTGAATGGCTAAACCAGCACCAAGACCGAGAACGCCGATTGCAGCGGGAAATGGGGTAGCCTGAATGCCTAGCTCGGGCAAAGCAATCATGGCTGCGGCTCCGATTATGGCAAGGTGAGCACAGTTAACAAAGAAGCGACTCAGAGTCACGTCAATGCCTCTCTTCTCAGCCACGCCATAGACCATATCGGAGAGTCTTCTGCCCAGCATGACGCCTAGCGCCATGACAACGATGGCCCACAGAATTTGAAAACTATAGGTCACAAGGGGGGCAGTGGTCATGTTATAGATTTCGGTGACTTGTTCTATTTCCTGATCCATTACAATGACTCTCATTCTAAGTGCAAAATTGTATCGTCATTGTCCCACCTCTCTCTGCATTGACAAACCACCAATTGTTGCCGCTTCCAACTGGCCGGCATTTCCAAGCCTGCATGGATCTTCGGCCCGTTTGCCGCGGCGGAGGCATTTGCAGTCAGTCGTTGAGCTGCATTACTATGCTTAGTATGAAACCTGTCCTCAAAACACTGATGATCCTCGCAGGCATCGCCCATGCCACCCTGACATGGGCACAGGANTCGGCGAGAGAAACTTTAGAGGGGTCCTGGGAAGGGCCGCTGGTAATCGGCCGTGACAATATGAACCTGGCCTTTACCTTCAGCGTGAACGGTGAGGACTTCACCGCTTCACTGACCAGCAGCGGGCTCGGCATATACGGAATGCCCGCAGACACAGTGATGGTCGATGGACGCCGAATTACAATTCGTATCCCTAGGCTGGACCTGGAATTCACCGGCACCACNCGCATGAGTGAGGCTGGCGACAGCATTACCAGGATCGACGGCGACTGGTTTCAGCACAGTGAAATGGTGCCGGTTGTCCTGGTTCCGGTAGAAAGCCCCACTTTCTGACTCGCCTCCAGTCACAGCAACGTTCTATCGGAGCAGCGAACACTGCGCTGCTGCAAAATTCGCCGACAATGGCATCCCAAGCATATAGTTGCTGAATCCACCGACTCTAGTTTCTGTTGGCACGACTGCGGCAAGGCGAAGGTAACTTTACGATAGCGCTGCGCTTTCTGAAGTATGGCTCTTTCTGAATTAGGAGAATTCCGCTGCTCTTCCGACAAACAGGCGTGTTAACGAGATAAACCTTGGTCCAATTCGCTGTATTCGTGGGGAGGGCTAACCTATACTTCTAAATACGGCCAAAACAGTTTTAGCAGCTCCAGAGGTAGATTTCATGCTTAAACATTCCAATACCTTTCGTCGGCGCGGAGCCGCGCTGCTTTGGGTGCTACTACAATTCATTTACCCTACCGTCAATGCAACGACCATTCTCGGTATGGATATTGCTGCCCTGTCTCAAGAGGCTGAATTGGTGTTTGAGGGCCAGGTGCTTCAACACAACACCCAGGAGAATTCTGCCGGCATGGTGGTGACTTATGTCACTTTTGAAGTCAGGGATGTGGTCAAGGGCAGTTTTTCAGAGCAATTTCTGGAGCTAAAATTCACGGGCGGCACCCTGAATGGCCGGGTCATGGAAGTGAGCGGTATGCGGATGCCGTTACTTGATGAAGAAGGAATTTATTTCGTTGAATCTATGAGCCGGGATCTCATCAATCCTCTGATTGGCTGGTCGCAGGGTCACTACCTTATAAATGATGAANCGGGCGAGCGCCGCATTAGTACCATTGACCGAAGGCCAGTTACTAGACTTATGCCCACAGGAACCATCTCGAGCGCCATCAAGCGCCCTCCGGCAATCATAGATGGCGACTCTGATCCAGCCACCGGAGTTATCACAGAAGTCAGTCCTCTGCTGATTAATCGGGCCATGACAGTGGATAACTTCAAGGCTGAAATCCGCAAGTTTGTTGAGAACTAAACATTTTGCAAAGCCAACACTCTGATCCTCATGCTGGCCTTCTTCAGTGAGGGTCTGCTGGCGTTTGACGCATCTGATAACGCCTTGCCTGATGCCTCCGCTACTTTCTTTTTCGGTATCCCTGGCCCCCACCCAGCGGTGAGACCTGGAACGTTGCCGTTAAACGCGCAATGGCTGCATGGACCACAGCGACTAATCGTAATTTCGTTGCGCAGGCATCAGGGTGGGGTTACCTGCTCTGGCCTAAGCAGCGGCGCACTCGGCAATGGCATTAGTAGCGTGGGCTTTGCCTAAACTGAGTGCGGCACCGAGTTTGGCAGCAATGTCCTTGCCGTTACTTTTACCGTCCTAAGCTGCTCAGATTCAGACTGCACTCGCAACAAAGAAATTGTCGAGACCGATATCGTGTTCAATGCCAACGAGACATAAAATATTTATAGCGGTCCGCTGTTGCCCCAAACCTGCGAGTTTGAACGAGTCGCACTACATGAGTTAGGCCACGCACTGAGCCGGAATCACAAATCATCTGAAAGAGCCATCATGCGGCCATTCGCTAGCCATATTGACACCTTGCAGCGAGACGACATTACCGGCGCCAAATTCATTTNTGGTGTCACAATCTCTATCCCATCGATCTGCAATATACCAATCGCACTCCCTGACAAGACAAGCTTTCTGGACCTGACGACCTTATCAATTTCGCTGGCACTCTAACTTCGTCGGACACGACCCTGGCAAACAAGTTTATCGATATTTATCAACTTACCTTCGTGAATAATTATGAAATCTCAGTGGCCGGAGCAGATACCGGATCCTAAGATCTCACGTTAGATACCACAACCGTCAGCGACGGTTCATCCTTCGAGTCGTGTAGATCGATCTATCGAATCGAAGCAGAGGTTAACCCTAACCCTCTGATAAAAGGTGCACTCAGATTCACGGATCAGAAATTTCGCAACAGATAAGTCGATATCTATCAGNTTGAAATCACAGAGACTATCCCGCCGCGAATCGAACTGACATAAGGCTTGGTAGATACCGTATTGCGAGAGGTCCAATTTCGCCTGATCAANGGTTGTGGTCGNTATTCCCGCTTAGCAATGATTTCTCGTTCTAGACCAATTCAATAAGAGAGGCCACGCTGTCGCNCGGTACGTATTGGATGGGTGCCACCAGTTTTCTCAAAATGATTTTGGTGATTACCAAATCCAAACAAGCGTTGTTCTCCCCTAGCTATAGCGGCATGAGCGAGTAATCACGCTGCGCGCCCAGCGGCAAGTCAGAGGCAAAAAAATCGGCCCGCGTTTCCGCTAAGCCGATTTTTTTGACGGGCTCCGNCCTGATTAACGGTCTGTACGTGCGAGATTAGTCTGGCATACGCGCCGCCCGTATTTCAATCTCCACCAGCCAACCTTCGACAACCAGGTCCTTGATCTCAACAAATGAACGCACCGGCTTCATGGGATTATCCTCCGTGCCAAAGAACTCGGCATAACCTTCATTAAAGCCTGCAAAATCCAGCCCTCCGTCCCCAGCAACAGCGAAGGCACGAACCTGAACAATGTCCGACATCGACCAACCCTGCTCTTCCAGAGTCTGCTTGAAACGGCTAAACGTGTTCACGGTCTGCTGCTTCATGTCTCCCCAGCTACCATCAGCCAATGGCCGAGCGCCAGACCCAGACAGGTACATAGTTTGTGCGCCCGGGGGGATCGTAATTGAAGTATAGAAGTAGTTCCCCTCGTTATTGCGAGTTATCTCCTGNGCATTCGCAACTGCAGCAACGCCCAACAGGCCTGCGNCTAGCAGTGCNATAATCTTAGTCTTTACCATGTTTTCTCCCTCGGTTTTATNGTAATTNATTGTCAGGCGCTANCTTTCCTGCAATCCCTGTGCGGCAATAGCGGGCAAGGAATCTTCAACTTCATCACCCAGAAATCTGNTGGTCAATAGGCCTGTGGTGATGGAGCCGTTAACGTTGAGTGCGGTGCGGCCCATATCAATCAATGGTTCTATGGAAATCAGCAGCGCAGCAACTGTCACCGGAAAACCCATGGCTGGCAAGACCACTAAGGCCGCATTGGTTGCGCCGCCACCTACGCCGGCGATACCGAAAGAGCCAATAGCCACNACCACCAACAAACTGGCAATAAAGCCGATATCCAGATCGACTCCAACTGTAGGCGCAACCATCACCGCAAGCATCGCAGGATAGAGACCTGCACAACCATTCTGTCCGATAGTGGCACCAAACGAAGCGGAAATATTGGCAATGGGTGGTGGCACTTTCAGCTCCTCAATCTGGGTGCGAATGGTCATGGGAATAGTGGCTGCCGAGCTTCGGGTTGCAAACGCAAAAGTCAGCACCGGCCAGACNTTCTGAAAATATTCTCGAACATTGGCGCCGGTAAAGGTAATCAACAGGCCATGCACGAGGAACATGAGCCCGATTGCGATGTAGGAGGCTATCACAAAGCTTATTAGCGTCATAATCGCACCACCGTCTGTCGTCGCGATTACCCGCGTCATTAGCGCCATCACACCATAAGGGGTCAAGCTGATGACCAGCTTTACCAGGCGCATAATGACAGCCTGGGTCGTGTCCACGAAAGATTTGATGCGCGACCCATGATTTTCATCTTCTTCGCTGACGAATAGCGCCGCGACCCCAATGAGCATGCCGAAGATCGCCACTGCGATAATCGAAGTTGATCGCGCCTCAGACATGTCAGCGAAGATGTTTCTTGGCACCATGCCGGTAAGTAGCTGCGATATGCTGCGATCCGTAGCAAGGCGAGATTCCAATACCTCTGCCCGTGCCAACTCTCTAGCGCCGCTGGCGAGTTCTCCGGCATTGAGACCAAACAGANTAGCCATGACGATACCGATTGAGGCTGCAATCATNGTGGTGAGCACGAGGATACCAATAACAGTGCCGCCAATCTTACCCAGCGACCTAATTTCCTCTACTCGCAATACTGATGCCATCATGGTGATTAGCACCAGGGGGATGATGATCATGCGCAGCAAGTTCACATAGGAATTTGCAACAACGTTGGTCCATTCGAGTGTCTCGCCGGTAGCCNCAGCGCTTAAGCCAAACACCNACTGTAAATAGAACCCAAAGATACTGCCCAACACCAGACCGACTAACACTCGGCGGGACAGCCCCATCTCCATCTTCGACAGCTGGAAAAGAAATCCTANTAATGCTGCGAATAGGACGAGGTTAAAAATGCCGTACATTGACATGGTATTTACTCCTCGGCGTGAGCCGGTGGTCGCTTGACCCAGCGAATTTGATTGCTAGCGCGGTTATTGATTTTTAATGCGTTGCATCAGCTAATTGCGCTGCTCACCTGATTCAATANGCTGGTCAAGATTGGTTGCGTGGTTTACGTGCCTGAATCGTCAGCCCCTAGTGAAACTAGAGCCTCTGACGAGACATGCCACTAGAGCAGTATATCCATCGCACGCGATAAGACCAAGTTTGCAGAATAAACACTATTTATCAGCAAGTTAGCGTTCTTCGAGGGTGTTTATATAGGCAACAACATTGAGAACTGCAGTTGCGTTGCTCANGCCCCCNNCCATGGCAGCCATCTGCTGGCCATAGATATCATNAGCGTGTTTCCCTCGATAACCGGCCACGAAGTTATGCAACTGAGTAACAAGATACCAGTCATTCTGCCCGGCCAGGGCAGGTGCACCCATAGCCACGTTGCCCTGAGCCTGATCCCCATGGCAGGTCGCACAGACGCCATAGAGCAAGCGCCCCTCTGCTGCATCTCCTATAATAGTGACCTCAGCAGGCGCATAGGGCCAGCCGCCGACCCACTCAACGATATCAGTAATGCTCTCATCGCTGAGTTTTGCCATGGGCTGCATGGCCATACCGTCGCGGTCCATGGGATGGGTGCCTCGGATACCGGCGCGAAAGTTTTCCAGCTGCCTTCTCAGGTACCAGGGTTCCATACCTGCCAGGCGCGGCGCCTGGATGCCTTCGTTCCCCTTACCTTCTGTCCCGTGACACGTGGTGCAATACCTATCGTTGAAAGGCTCACGCTCTGAGCTAATGGCGTTGCTTTGAATCAGCATCCCCGCCACGGTGGTGAAAAGGANCAGGGTATTGTGCATGACTCTGCGGTTCATAACTTATTNCTATTCCATNAGGGTTTCGGGATANCCTGTAGTCTCTGTGCTCAATTTTGAACTCTTTACTGAGTGCCTNAGGCTAATTCGGCGCGTACGTGGGCATCCATGTTATTTAATGCCCATTGCGCGGAAAGAATCGCACTTTCCTGCCAGGCAGAATGCATGCTGATCTGGTCTCCAATAAAGTAATGGCGATTATTAACCGGAGCCTGCAGGGTGTGATACAGCAGTTCCTCTTCGTGAGTCCAGCCTTCGAAGCGGTTACGCGACCAGCGCGCCGAACAGCCCAGCATGTGGTTCATACGATGCCAGGCGACTGTGATTGGTTTCTCAACCAGGCTGCGGAAATTTGGGTGCAGTTTTTCGTGATCTGCCAGGTGGGATTCGATCCGCTCTTGCTGCGTCATCATGGTGTGGTACATGCCGCCACCATAGTCATATGCACCAAGCACNACGCCCTTGGCTTTATGAATACCGTTTACCGGATACCACAGCTGGCGGCTTCTGGTGTTTGACCAGGATATCCCTCCNTAGATATCCAAATCCTCCCAGAACCTGTGCTTCGCCTGGAATGCTGCTTTATATGCNTCACCCCGACGCACGTACTTCATTGCCTTGACGTAATCGTCCGGGAAGTTGTGATCAATACCAACCATCAGATGAGTTGGTATGCAATTAAAGCAGTAGTCAGCTTCCAGTGTGTGGCCCAAACCGTCCTGATCAAAGGAAACATTCACGCCTTTGTCGGTGACCTGCACTGAAGTCACCATGGCACGNTACTTCACTTTGTCGCCGACTTGATTCAGGAACCCATGGATAATTTTGTCCATGCCACCGACTGGTTGCATTAAAATGGGACCCGTGTCACCTTCATTTGCACCCATGAGCTGACGCCCAAGGCGTGTTTGAAGCAAATCACGGAACGCAACGATATCGTTTTGAACTCCGTGCTCCAGAAATCCACCAGCAGCATAGCCAGATCGGAAACTGCCTTTGAATATATCGTCTTCATTCAGATCACCGAACGAGCGAATCATGCTCAGAAGTGTCTCTGCTTCGGACTCCGAGAAAGGCTCATCTATTTCAGCGCTGCTCATGCCCTTGGCCATGAGTTCAGCCATGAAGCCCCTCATGCTGGTGGTATAATCGATATTACGGATGGGCTTGCCACCTAACATCTTGTCGTCCTGCACTAGAGCAGTCTTGTTTTCGTTGATGAATACTTCCAGATCAACGTCAAGCTCTTTACAGTAAGCTAGTAAATTTCTATGNGTGCTTGGGATGCGCGCCGCGCCAGCGTTGAAATACATATGTGGCTCGTCATCCCATTCGCAGTATTGGCGATTGCCGATTTCATCGATGAGATCGCCATGGCGTACAGTGAAAATGCGTCCACCACAGCGGTGAGAGGCTTCCAGAATTGTGCAGTCATAACCCTGCTTGGAGAGTTCATAGGCGGCGGTGAGGCCGGAGATACCGCCACCCAGAATAGCGACCTTGCGCTGNTTGTTNCCCAGATTCAGCAAATCCATTGAGGCGGCGGCGGCTGATCCCGGCAACAAGTTAAGAGCGGTGCCCACTTTCAACNCNGCTGCANTNCCGCCGGTAGCGGCGAGCAAATTCAAAAATTCACGTCTGCTGACGAGTCCGGCCATCAGCCTTCTCCTGTTCAATCCNNGGNTCGCGCCGCAATATATTGNGCGATACGATCACCNCCATCTGANNANNAATNNTAGCATTTATTCCNCTCCATAATGGCGACAATTTGNCACGNAATCTGGTAANCCGNTGNCTCTGGGNCGNTTNGCCGNGCAACACCTAACANCNATTTTGAAATTTCANCCCGANTCAACGGTTGANTAACTAATCTCTGGNGTATTTAAGTGAGTCTANCCAANTATTTTCCCGCACAAATTCGAANCNTCCCTGCTTTTGATGGNCANNTTGACGCCTTCAAACTNAGTGCAGAGGNCNGTNNTGTGTTANNCGGCATCTACCCTGCCGGCACTGTTATTACNCCNCNCNGACAACCATGNCNCCGATAACGTGGGNGTCATTANCAAGGNCAGTTTGTTACTGACGATNAACGGCGAGANNCAGCATATTNCGGNGGGGGCATGNTACTTTGNGCCAGCGGGTNCCGAANATGNCGCGNAGNNTCCAGNAGNTACGGCGGATATCGAGNTGTGGTTCAAAGTTTAGGGAAACGTCAGGGCGCGAGACTGNAGCNNGNCNAGGTACCNCAGTGGCCATTNAANTCGGTGACNATGCGCAAAATCTAATCAGNTAGGTGGCCTGTCTTTACCCAGATCACCTTACCCTGCTCAACAAAAGGGNNTGTTGGCTCATATGCGGGCGCGCATTCAGGTGCCTGCCGTATAATGCCCATGTTCATCTCTGAATTCACCACTCAACACGAAAATTTCCTCACCACCAAAATGTATATGCCTGTGGCATCGCTCTCCCGCCGGAAAATGCACCAGAGCCACTGATTCGCTGCCAAATTCATACAGTGGCGCTACCTTCAGATTACCCTGGCCCGGCATCCATTGCTCGCTGCCAGTGCAGATCTGAACATGGGTCATATGATCGACCTAAAACTGGTGAAGTTTCACCAGGACCACACAGCCTTCTTTACTGAATGGCGCATGGACGAATCCAGTCGGGTACCGGAAATAGGTCCTAGCACTAAAGTCACCGGTGTGATCAGAAAAAGCCCCTTCCAAAACCATAATTTCTTCGCCTAAACTAGAGAAGTGAGA
>NYWC01000120.1 GCA_002684935.1 Gammaproteobacteria bacterium | reverse complement strand
GGGCGCGCAGATTACCGCCGGGATACGACTAAATTTGCCGCTGGCACTGGGTGGGACAGATAGTGATTGTTTATTCTCGGCCTGAGATGTGAGAGTCTCACAACGCCGGCTAGCGCGAGTTTAATTACTTTTTGCGCGCAACGACAATTCGCCCACTTGATTACTATGGGTCACGACTCGAGAGATCACAATAATTGATCCTCGTCGAGATAATCTGAACAAGGATGAGGTTGAAATGAGTGAGAATGCGAAAGGGTTTTCCCCGGTGGTAAGTTGGTTTGAGATTGCCTTATGGAAGCGCATCCTCGCCGCCATGGTTGTTGGTGCAATCCTGGGCTCTTTCTGGGGGCCTGACGCAGAGAGTATTGGGTGGATTGGTGATCTGTTTATCCGCCTGATTCGCATGATCGTGGTGCCTCTGGTGTTTGTCACCATCGTATCAGGCGTGGTTTCCATGGGAGATCCGTCTAAACTCGGCTCACTCGGTGCCAAGACCTTGATCCTCTACATGCTGACTACCCTTATAGCGATCATAATCGGACTCGTCCTGGCGGCGATAATCCAGCCAGGGGTTGGTGTCGATCTCACAGGTGCGCCAGCTTCTGTCCTACAAGAGACCATTCCGCTCTCCGAACGCTTAATTTCAATCGTGCCCGAAAACCCGTTTGCGGCACTGGCGGAAGGGAATATTCTCGCCATTATCTTTTTCGCCATCCTGATAGGGGTGAGCCTGCTGTCTATTGGCGAGCAAGGCAAACCCGTCGCGGACTTCATGGATGCCTCGAGCGAAGTGGTGCTGCGGATTACGCACTGGATCATGGAAATAGCACCGTTTGGCGTACTGGCGCTTATTGCTCGGGTGACTGGCGCCCAGGGTTTTGAGTCACTGCTAAGTGCTTTGGTGCTCGCCGTTACCGTGTTGCTGGCTTGCGCGGCTCACCTGATCATCATGCATGGTGTGATTATCATGCACTTTATGCTGAAGCTCTCTCCGGTCATGTTTTTTCGCGGCGCAAGGGATGCGATGCTGGTGGCGTTTTCGACTTCATCCAGTGCGGCGACGCTGCCGGTTTCCATGTCGGTGGCAGAGGAGAACCTTGGCGTGAAACCGCTGGTTGCCTCTACTGTGTTGCCACTGGGGGCTACTATTAATATGGACGGAACGGCACTCTACGTGGGTATCGTCTCTGTGTTTGCGGCACAATCTTTTGGAATAGACCTGACCCCTATGGACTACCTAATCATGGCGGGTACGACAACGCTTGTTTCGGTGGGCACGGCGGCGGTGCCCAGCGCGTCTTTGTTTCTGATGGCAGCGGTCATGGCGACCATTGGTATGACGCCAGATCAGATTGCGGTCACGGTGGGATTCATTTTTATCATCGACAGACCGTTGGATATGCTTCGAACAGTGGTCAATATTGCGGGCGATCTCAGTGTTTCTACGGCAGTGGCTAATTGGGAAGGCGAGTTTGACCGTGAAATTTTCGACAGGCCGCTGAAATACTGATTGAAGCGTCGGTCTCTTTCCACGCTTCAGTTAAGTCGGCTATCTGGTTTCACCATTTCGAGGATGCTGATCTCTATTTGGCCATTGACGTCAGTGGTTGTAGATTCATTTACACGCACGGGGCCCCGGGCTGAGCCGCTAATAAATGATGTGCTGGTAGTGCGCCGTTGTTCTCGCTGCAATTGCTGCTCTGTCTGAAACGATTCAAACGTCGCCATTTCATTGTCATCCAACATAAAGGACAAAGCCTCGACCTGTGCGTCTGGCGAGCTGATAGCAAAAATCTCCCTTCGCAGTTCCCGGCGACCTTGCTGATTGCCTGCGTTATGAGCAATTAATTCCCTGCGCTGCTGGTCCTGGTCGGTCATCATATTAATCAGGGCATCTACGATAACCTCCTTGCGCCCTTCGCTGACATCCAGCGCATACAAAAACTCGCCATAAAGATCCTGCATCGACATAACCTGTCGCATTTCGTCAGGGTCGAGCCTGCTCAGCTGCTCAGATATCTCGTACCGGGAAGGTGTCTGCTCTGCTTCCTTCACGACCTCTCTGATCACACGTTCCCTGATCTTCTGCTCCATGAGATAAACGTCGGGGTTGATCTGCTCTCGGGCCAGCTCCAGTTCATCGTTAAGACCCCGTATGGCTTCTTGAGCGGAAACCAGCTCGCGCCCCATCTCTGCGAGTCGGGATTCGTAGTCGACACGTTTCTGCGCTGCGCTATCTAATTCTGTCTGTAGGACACTGACAAATGATTCATAACTGGCGATCTGCTCGGCCTGCAGGCTCGCGTGTGAATAGAGTTGAAAGCCCGCGAATGCTAAGGCCGAGAGCAGCAGGGTTGCAGATATGGATAGGATCTTGGTGGAATTCATGCCGTGATCTTCTNCATCTGGTTTATCAAGTCAATGAGTGTTCGGATTNTGGNATGTGTAACCGCAAGCGCCGACAATGCAGCGCAACCACCCAGAGTCTAATTGACAGCAGGCTCACTCTCCCATATTGACNGCCATTGTAATCCTTTGCCAGTGCAATCACCTGTCCAGTAAACATCCAGAACCCAGCGCTCGTCTCATGCGATGCTGCTCAGAAAGAGTAAGTGAGTGTCATTCCAAGGCGGATATCTTCATCGAAAACAGTCAGGAATGACCCCGATTTTGCCGTGATACTGATGATCTGGGAGCTCAGGGACCAGTTGTCATCGAGAGTGTAGTCCACNCCGAGGAACANCAGCAGAGACTCAGCGGCAAGATCACCCTGCAGGGTGGCAGATAGAGTCAGATCCCCGTTGCGCATGGCGTTGNTGTAGCGCACCAGCCAGCTGCCGAAGACGCCGTCGTTGGTCAGAGNCTGACCAGNCTGCAAGCCTTCTTCTGCATCCAGCAGGGTCTGAGCCTGAATGCCCAGGCTCACGTTCTGTTCNTTGTCGATAGCATATTCGAAACCGAAAGAGGTACCGATCTGATCTTTACGCAGATTGACCGGTGTCGACAGTGAACTGGTGCCAGGGAAGGCAAAGCTGTCGGCCAGGATGTTATGGCTGAACGCCAGGTCAAAATTCAGCAGCAGTTTGCCGATTGCCCGGTTGGCACTGAATCCCAGCAACAAAAAATCGTTGATGTCTGGGCGAGCGTCGGCGCTGCCGGGTAGGGGAGGATCGTAACGCANCTGGTTTTCATAGAGGTAGGCTGCCATTACGGCGATGTCGCTACCCTCGAAAGACTTTTTCCACTGNGTTCCTGCTTCCAGCAATATTTTGCCATTGCGGCTATAGTCCGGCAGATTAAATCCAGGATCGAAAAACAGCGGGCTGCCGCGNACGGGCGCCGGATTGAACTCAGGGTACAAATTTACAAAGGTAGAAAGACTGCTGCTGTTGTCTGTGCCAAAGAAATCCCAGACCAGCATGGCCTGGCTCAGTCGCGCATCTTCGATATCTATAATGGTGAAGTCGCGAAACTCGCTGTTGTTGATGATATCCAATACCGAGTTACCAACGGTCTCACCCCACACCACTGTCTGCCGCCCCAACTTGAAACTGTGGGCACCGCTGCTGCGCTGAATGAAAAGGTCATTGAGCTGACCTTCCGTGTCTATGCTGTCCTGATTCGTTGTGTATTCGTAGTCCTGATTCCAATACACCCGGTACCACATGCTGCCCTGAATCAACCAACCCGGCGCAATGGGATTCTGGTAGCGGACATTNAACTGAAGCCGATTGGTTTCCAGGTCGGCTGGTTTGGGAAATTTGCCGAAAGCGCCGAGATCGATGCTGTTATTGTTTATCTGCCCTGATGTGGATTGACTGATGCGAATAGTAAAGTCTTCGAACCAGGCTTCAGTTGCTGATTGCTCTTCCTCATCAAAGGCACCCGCAAAAATGTCATTGTCAAAGCCAAAGTCGACGNTGGGATCGAAACTCACGTCAGGGTCAAGCACCAGCGGTTCATCCTGCTGCCCCTGAGCCGGTGCGGCGGCGCTGAATAACATGGCCANGACCAGGCCAGTGCGNGGGAATCGCGGCATCCGTATGACCCTTGTTCTAGTCGACCTGTTGGCGAAGCTTTTCCAACTCGGTCTCGCGGAATGCCACATCAGTCAGGGTGCGGGTGGTGAGGAACTCATCTTCTACGGCTATATCGGTGTGAATCTCGAGGAACGCCATATTGGACAGGCGGTTGCTTACCAGATTCATCATGGTAAGCGAACGGGCCATCCAGGTGCCGTTTACCAGCTCCACTCGGGAGGCTAGCAGGCGTTTAATTTCATTGTCATATTGATCGAACATTTCAACCCGCAGCACGATAAAACGTTCCTTGTCCACGTAGTTAATGGTTTTTGAGTAGCGGGATTTGCGTGCGCGCTCTGCATTGGGGATGAGTTCGATTTTCCAGACCTCNCGACCACCTTCGGTTGTCTCTTCGANAACCTTGATNTCATACTCTTCCAGCTTGCCGGTGTCCGTATCCTCGGTGGTGAACTCTGAACCAAATACTGAGGCGGGTTCTGAATCGTCATCCGAGTTGCCGCTGGCGATGCGTTTGACNCGCCCCAGGGCTGACAAATACAACCAGGTCTCATTGTCTCGCTGGGTATCGTCGTATGCATAACTCAACATGCCAACGCCGCGCTCGGCNGCGGGTTCGAGCACAATAGTGACACTCTTGGTGTCTTTGCCGTCATCACCAAAATTTTTGCCTACAGATTCCAGTGACTTGATGCGGGGGCGTTCCGCGCAGGTAATGCGGCTTTCCTTGATACCGAAGCGACAGGTAGATAATTGCATGCGATTGAAAGCGGAGTCGGACGTGGCGCGCTGGTTTTCCTCAACCAGCTCCATGATTTCCAGCCCGGTTATTTCCTGTGCGCTGGCGAGGTTGCCAAGTAGGTCGATAAGAANGGCCGTCACAATGAATAGGGATCGCAAGTTCATGCCAGTTTCTCCATAAAAGTTATTCTTGTATCGGCACCCTTTACGCCAAAGGTAGGTTTGAAAACCATGATCATGGCAGGAATCAGGAACAGATCGCACAGCAGGGCAACAAAGATGGCGGCAGAGCCNAAGAATCCCATTTTTGCCATACCGAGGTAGTCGGAAAAACTGAGCAGGGCGAATCCCAACCCAAGCACCATGGTGGTGAACATCACNGCCTGACCTACATCACGTATAGTGGTGACCAGGGATTCACTGATACTGCCGGTTCGGATTAGCTCCACCCGATAATGGGTCATGAAGTGAATAGTATCGTCCACGGCGATGCCAATAATCAGNGGCGCGATCAACAGNGTGTCCGTATCCAGGGCGATGCCCAGCAACCCCATCAAGCCGAAGCCCAACAGGGCAGGAATCACGTTAGGTATCATGGCCATCAGTCCACCCTGCAGTGAGCCCAAGGTGACTATCATGATGACGCTAATAACGCCGATGGCGAAGATAAAGCTGGAATACTGAGAATTGGCCACCTCGTCCGCCATACGCATTAACAGCGCCATGGAGCCAGTAAGATAGACTTCCAGTTCAGGAAATTCCTGTTCCAGACCGGCAAATACNTCGTCTATTTCCACCGAGATTTCATCGAAGAAAAGCTGGTACTGGTAGCTGCCAGCGTTATAAATATTGAGGGAGATGTGCGAGCGACTGAAATCATCGGAGACGAGTGCACGACGGTCCTCTGGATTGGCGCTGTTAAAAAGATACAGCAGCTGGGAGATCATTTGCTCGTCATCTGGCACCCGATAATAGGCTGGATCATCATCGCTCATGATCTGGTAGGTGTCTTTAACGATGTTGGCCAGGGAGTTGGTGCGCGTGACCTGATCGGCGTANCGGCTTTCNATACGGCTCTGGAGTTCGTCGATTGCTTGCATCAGGCGTGGGTTATACAGGCCGTCGGTGGTGTGGGTGTCTACCATGATGACCATGGACATAGCGCCGGCCATGTTCTCATCCACGGTTTCATATGCCACTCGGATAGAGCTGCCTTCTTTGGTGAGCTCGGTCATATTGGAATCAATTCGAATCAGTGACATGCCGTAGGCGCAGACCACAAACAGCGTGCCGAATAGGCACAATACCACCCACGGACGACGAGCGACAATGTAGGGAACATAGGTAAGAATCTGTAGCTGCCAGTTCACGACGACATAGGTCATTAAGGATATGAATGTAANNTATGTGCCTACCCACAGTCCGAGCAGGGCATACACTGCGATGAAATACACNANNGCNNNGCCNACTTTCTTGCCAATATACAAATNGTTCCAGCGCTTGCCGATGCGGTCAGCNAGACTGGCGTCNTGAGATTCCGGCGCCCCAGGATGCCAGACATCCAGCAGGATTGGGAGCAAGACAATGGTAAAAAAGAATGCCATCACCACACCAAAGGCTGACATGAGACCGAACACCTGGATAGGCAGCAGATCGGATGTAGTGAGTGCCAGCACCCCTGCCATAGTGGTGACGGTAGTTACCATGATCGCTAGGCCGGTTTTGCCGTAGGAATGGGAGAGGGCATCGTAATGGTCCTCACCCTGGCGCCGGTAGCTGAAATAGGCGCTCATGACATGGACACAGTCAGCGATACCCACCGCAAACACCAATAGCACCGTGAGTGAAATCATCTGAGAAATAGTTACCCCAAGCCACACCGTGATTCCCCAGGTCCAGGCCATGCTGGCGGCGATCGTGACCATGGGCCATAGCACCGCGCTAAAACTGCGGAACAGGATGTACAGCAGCAGGGTGAAGATCAGCACCATGACAATACCCAGAGTCATCATCTGATTCAGGGTGTCCATCATGAATTCCATCATGGGAGGATTGCCGACTGGAAAGAATTCAAACTGATCCGAATACTTTTCATACAGCGCTTTGGTGATGATGTGGAAGTTGGTGTAGCCCAACATGTCCACTGGCTCAAATGAGACCTCCTGAATCTCAGCGCTCTCATCAAACTCCAGGTCGAAGCTGTCAGCATCAGAGAAGGCATCAAAGTCGACGAAGCTATCGTCCAGCACGACGTCAGCGGCATTAACCGCCGGCTCATAGTTCGCAATCGGCTGGGCACCGAAATCGGTCTGAATCATCACTGCGGCATAGCGTGCATCGGCGGAGTAAAAGGCGAGCAGATAGTCTTCCTGCTTCATGGCGCGGGCCTTGATGGCTGCCAATTCTTCGGCGGACTCAGGGATCTGTTGGGGGACCAGACGATTCGACAGCAGCGTATCGCCCTCGTTTTCCTGATAGCGGATATTGGCAATCGACTGCACCCGGCGCACATGATTGAGTTCATCAAAATCGAGCGCGATGCCATTGATTGACTCCGGATAATCTGCCGGGTCCAATTGCTGCCAGTAGCGCAGATCATTAGTGAGTTGCTGGATTGCCAACAGGGATTCGCGCGAAAATACGTCCCCGTCTTTTGCCCGGTACACCAGGAACACAGAGTCGTCACTGCCGAACTGGCGGCGGTATTCATTCAAGGCCATCATGGACGGATCTTCCTGGTTCAGGAAGCTGTCGCTGGTCATGTCCAGTTCAGTGCGAGTGTAAATTCCCCACACCATCATGGCGCTGATAACGATCAGGCCAGTGAGGACAAATTGCTTATAGCGCAACACCCGGTTGGGTGCCTGCGCAAACGCATCACTGAGCGTGATTAAAATTCTCTCCATGTTTACCGCTCCTCAGGTGCTTTAGGCATCGGCCCAGAGTAATTGTGAGATCTAAGGCTGCAGGGAAATCCCGCAGGCTGCCTCTTTATGTTTATTGCCCAGTTGCTTGCTCATACAGTCGTTCACAGCGAAAAAACGGTTCAATATGAAATTGGCAGGGTCGAAAGGGTCTGTGTGCCCCTTTAAAGTCTCGAAATGATAACGGTTACAGCCGCTACATGCACTCAGGATCGTGAATCCTGTGGACACCGGTATACATCGAACCGCTG
>NYWC01000024.1 GCA_002684935.1 Gammaproteobacteria bacterium | reverse complement strand
TGAAGGGGAGGTAATTGAGTAATGAGAAAGATAGCAATTGAAGATCTAATTCAACTGTTAGGCATGGTAGGGATAATTGGCTCACTCATATTTGTTGGTTTGGAAATGAGGCAATCACAGAGAATCGCCATGGCGGGTCAACAAATGGAACGTACCGCATTATTAATAGAGGGCAATTCTGTTTTCACGGAAGCTGGACTCGATTGGCATTCAATAGCTTTCTTGGATCAACCGGAATTAGCTGGCACCTACCCTAGCGGGATAGCAGGCGGTCGTAATAACTACCACTCAGTTCTTTTCACTTATGAGAATGACTATTTTCAATTCTCTCAAGGACTGATGCCAATTGAGGTTTGGGAAGCCAAAAAGGCAGCACTGTCATTTTTCTACAATCAATGCAGGTATCGAGAGATATTGAACATCCGTAAAGCATTTTTTCCAGATGGATTAGTCAAAGTTATTGATTCACTGCAAGACAACTGCGCGGAGTAAACCATGAAAAAAGTAAGCTTGGATACATGGATTCAACTATTAGGGATGCTTGGGCTGCTCGGGGGGTTGGTTTTTGTGGGCCTGGAGATGAGACAGTCTCAAAGAATTGCGCTTGCCGCTCAGGTGCAAGCGAGAGCCGAAATGCAAACTGATAGGCTTTTAAGTTCGATTGAAGGGAATATCGATGGCTATACTTTGTTCACAGACGCTAATTATAGTTTTCCTGCCCTGACTGAAGAAGAAAAACAAGTAGCGATTCTGCTTCATCAGTGGAAAGGTGTCATGCTAGAAAATAACTTGTACCAATACCGTACCGGATTATTTGCTGAGGAATATTGGAGGCAAACGAGAAATCGTATAGCCAGTTGGTACAACAACTGTGAGTTACGACCTAACATTGATGCTCAATATGTTGAGAGCTTTGTCAGCTACCTAAGGTCGTTACCTGATAGATGTGTCGAATAATGCTTAGACGTTAGTTAGTGACTTTGGCAGTCGTCCACAGAAAAAATAAGAGAGCTTAACTCGCAGCGGAGGTGATTTATGAATTCGCTAATCGCGCATAGCCTGGAGACTAAACCAAAGATCAACACTCTAATGGCTTGCGAAAATTGTCGAAATTGTAAGATCTTCACTTGGTAACAAGCCTTCGTAAGAAAGGTTGTAATTCGCTATTTTGGAATAGAACGAATCTACACTTAATGAAAACACTTCCGCGAACGTAGATTCCCAGTTATTTAAATTTGGTCCTGCCCAAAAAAAAATCCTTCATTATCTTTCTGTACGCTTCAGCCTCGCTAAATCCTTGATTCTGAAGCTCCTCCGCCAAAATAAGCGTCAGGAAGACTGACCCAGAATAATTGTCATCTGCTTCACCCGACGCGCTAAAAGATTCATACAGTGAAGGGCTTTCCCTCACTAGTCCCGACAGGAGTGGGGCCTGAGCTTGTGAGAAATAGTCTACGCCGTAATGCTCTTGAACGTAGATCGACTCGAGGGTTGCTGCGGGCCCTTCCATAAGCCACTTCAAGCCCGATAAATCAGCGTGGCTAATCTGGTAGACATGAAAATATTCGTGTGGCACCACGCTATATCTGTGGATATCACTGTTCTCTATTTCCCATGCAGAAATTTCAAGGCTCATCCAATCGTACGAACCGCCCTCACCTCCGCCGCAAATACATGCACCGCTGATGAAAGGGAGAGGAGCTTCTGCGTCACTCTTCCATGCAAATACCGGCATACTGTACCAACCAGGCTTTGCGAATATTGGTATGTCCCGCTGCAGGTTGGCCATGATCTGCTCAAAATCATTTCTCCACTCAACTGGTAAAGATTCATCTAAGACATATCTGAACTTAAAATCTGACACACCCGCAGCTATTGATTCGGAATAATCAAAACCCAGCACAGAATCGATTTTGATTACGACATCTTTTCTCTCAATTGAACGGTCGGGCGTTGTTATGTAAGAAATTGTGAGTTCCTGATTTCTCGTATCGAAAAAATCTATCTCTGCTGGCCAAGGCAATGGGTGGATCAAAGGAGGCCAAGAGATACCCGCGCTGATGACTTCGTCAAAAGTAATCCTGACATTCGTTGCATAAATCGACTCTGTTTGACTGGAACCGTCCCCAGCAAGCACATGGGACAAAATAATAGTATTTGTATCGGGGTCAAAGATGGCATCAGCAAATGTCGTATTCATGGCAAATAGCCAGAAAAGCATTACGCGCAAGAGGTGTTTCAAATACATAGTTTTCCATTCGACATGAAAATGTGTGTCAAACGATTATAGAAAGATGCTGGTTCCCCAATCATAAATCGTGAGAGCGTTATAGGTACCGCCATCAAACACATCCTTATAGAATTAAGGTTAGCATTGTAGCCTCTTCAATTCACGTAAGTATTGTGTGGCTAGAAGGCTTTCGCTCCTCCACTATGATGCAGGAAGCTGCTAATTCACCTGCATACAGCCTACTTTTCTACAACCATCNAAAGNGGAGNTCNACCCATNCCCCCAACCAANCNCTAAGTCATCAAAGCCATCNCNATTAACGTCAATGGGTATCTGACTAGAAATGCTATTATANCCAGAGGAACCGTCATCGTTCTTCTTTCACGGCTCGGCCCAATACACTTTTGCTTTCTTCCTGTCGCTGAGAACAGGAGAGATAGAGACAATTAACTTTAAGGCTAGAAACTGGCATATGCGCGAGGCATTCAGCTTCTACGTGTTTATGGCCCTCGCTGCTCCAGGCATATTGGGATTAGTGTGAGTTTNGCGCAGTAAAGCAGATAAACAGCAAAGACATCNACCAATCTGGTTGGATGNTGTCGCCAAGGCCGAATGGGCCTGGAAAGAGATTTCCTAATATCCCTCTGCTGAAACCTGATGGTAGACTAAGACTTGTTCAAGGAATTTCAGACTCAGTTACTGGCNGAACTTCGTACAAGGGACACCCGTTGAGAGAACAAAGTTTTATTTGCTGGCGCTGGGTGAGCTTCTTCAAAGAGGTTGATTACACCNTCTACCTTGACAAATTGAGTGAAGCCAGCGTGGATTGTCAAGTTGACGCACACAGTGACGAAGATTATATCCAACATGCGACGAAATATTCACAAAACCTCCACTGGATGGCAAGTAGGTGGCTGAGCAAGATCAGTTCCAAGGACAAGTTAACGAGAACCGACACGATTTTGGTAAATCAATGTTAAAACGAGCAATAATTCCGTGAAGAATTTCAACGAATCAGATTTATCCAGAATCATAGAAATGGCTTGGGAGGATCGAACGCCATTTGAAGCCATCGAGGCACAATTCAATTTATCTGAAACCCAAGTTGTCCGATTAATGAGAAATTCTCTCAAAGGGTCAAGTTTTCGAATCTGGCGCAAACGAGCTTCAGGTAGGGCAACGAAACACCAAAAATTACGGCGCAATGATGTTATTCGAGCCTATTGCCCGACTCAGTATAAAAACCGCTAAAGATTCAGGGCGACAAAAAGTGCCAAGGTTTCTGAGCCAGCGAGAAAACCCTAACTTTTCGGTCAGCGATTTGGTATGCAGAATCAAATGAAAAAACTTCTGATCTTATTTGTGATCCTAATGATCCTGCTACTAGTTCTAACCTTTCTGCCCTTTACCCAATTTGCATGAGACCCACTGTGGCCCAAAGCGTAATGGGCTACATCAAGCCACACCAGATCCTGCGAACTGCCTAAAGATCATGATTACCAAATGGCCTTACACATTGAAGATAAAGCCCAAAATGCGGCGCAAATACTCACAAAACCTCTATTGGCTCCGCAAAGAGATGGCCAAGCGCGAAGATAAACGGAAAGACCGCAATGAAAAGAAGTCATGACTCCTATCGGCAGTTGACCCTGCATACCGACAGGCAAACTGTGTGCAGCAAAGTTTGTTTATCGGCCTGATATAGGCTTCGTTTACACGCATGTAGACTTGGTTTTACCTTTTCGTGAGAAAAAGCCGCCTCCCGGGCAAGCGATTAGGTGTATTGTTTTTCTCCAAGCGTAAAAAATATAGGTCTTGAAAAATTACCTGCAAGAATCCAGAGAACATCATTGTTAAGCGAGCACAGTAGAATGATGGCTCAGGTTTCCACATTGCATCGGCAATCCCTGTACAACGGTTAGCCAGCAAACTATGCAGGTTTTGCCAAACGAAGCCCCACAGCAATAGAATCACTTATCCGCCAGGCTTTTTAGAATCGCAAATGAAAGCGTATGATCCAAATACCTGATTCCCTCGTTTTAAAGGCGTGCTTTTAAAACTTACGTTCGACAACTTGGCCAGAACGCTCGCTGTACGGATTGGCATTTCGCTGATAGCAATGGGCTTCGCGCTCACCGCGGCATGCGTGATTGGTCTCCTTGAATTCTCACTCTTCGAAGTGTTGGGGCATTCCGGGGTCCGTTCGCTGGCTGGCGTGTCAGTTTTTGGCTGCATGATGGCGGCACTGGGATCTTTTGAGTTGGAGTAATAAACCATGCTAAAACAGGCCGACTTTTTCATTCTTCTCGCAGTGAGCATTTCCTTCGCTGTTTCGGGCTTTCTCTGGTTTTCTGGACAGAGGGAAGAGGGGTTGTTTACCGCGGTATGGGTTCCCTCGATCCTGTGCTTTGGAATCTACTTTAAGCTNATTGTGATTGGGGCAAAACAGAAATGAGCACTCAAGTTCTTCTAGGTGTAGCTGCACTAGTCTTCACGCTGATGATCTCAGGTCTCTTCCTGACTTTGCACAGTGCTGGCAATTGGCGCGATCCCCGGGATGATAAGGGCAGCTCGCCCGGCGAGAGNTAGAGCTCGATCACTCAGTTGCGAAAATAGCCCCAAAGGTANCGCTAGAGCACTGCGNCGACCTANTAAGTATTCTGCATATAANCAAATGGCATTCAGGCACAATCTCGCCCTAATGTTCGGAGTGCAGCCGAAATTTTGGCAAGATGTGAAGATGCGAGTGATGTGTTACANGACGATATCTGCGCTGAACGTCTCNCCGTAACTGACTCGCTAGCGCACGCGCAATACGGCGTCANNGCCATTGTTGGCGTCGCAAGAAACTGAACACTGCGCATAGCGAAATCGTTGNCTTGAGTCTTGCGCCACTTCCCGTCCCCTTGACCGNGCCCTTTTTNTTCTTTTCCAAGAATCGCTGCAGATGCATTATTTGTTTACAAAATGTCACAGCAAAGCCACCAATTCAGGCATTTCTATGATTTAACATTCTGATATTGCTTAAAAATCTTGCTTTTTAAAGTCAATCATTCATGCTGCTGCCCTTGTAATCCGTTCCGCTGCTAGACCCGATTTAGCGGGCTGGAAACATGGAATTTATGGTCATCGTTGACCGCTATAAAACTTGGTAAGGTTTGCCCAGCTCTCGGCCCGTATTCAGGGCGATAGCGCCAGACAGCAAAACCAATCAATCAGAACATGGAGACCAAGCTTGGATCTCCGACGGAGGTTTTTTTGTCCGCGCGCCCCCAACAGCGACCCTCTCCACTATCCCTGCCCCGGCCTGGTCTTGCATGCGTTTTAGCGTTGTTGGGCGCAGTGAATGGCGGCACAGCAATCGCCCAAACCCCGGAGATTGAATCACTCGAGGACTCTACTGTCGTATTCGAGGCGGCCTTTTTCGATCAGTTTCAGCCGGTCTCTGTCAACGACATGATCGATCGCATTCCGGGAATCGGCCTGGCGCTTGGTAGAGGCGGCGGTGGACGCCGAGGCATCGGCGGCGGCGGTAATGAGATACTGATTAATGGCCAGCGCATCACCGGTAAGTCAAATGACAGCCGAGATCAGCTGCGCCGAATTGCTGCTGATCAGGTTCAGTATATCGAAATCATTCGGGGCACCTCCGAAGAAATCGATGTCAGGGGTGGCAGCCAGGTCGTTAATATCGTGCTGGTTGAATCCCCCTCTCGATCAAGCATCAACGCGGAGATCAACGCTGATCTGATTCAGGATGGCACCATCGCGCCAGGTGGACGTTTCTCTTACACAGGCCAGTCCGGAAACCTCAACTACGTTTTCGCAATGGAGTCTGAACCTAGATATCGCAATAACGATACCTTTGAGGCCAGTCGCGACGCCACTGGCAACTTGCTGGAAGTGCGGGAAGAGAACATTATTCGAGATCAGAACGATCTACAGGCGAGCATGAACCTCGGCTACCAGTTTGAGAGGAGTATTGTGCAGTTCAACGCCCTGTTCGGGGAAACCAGTCCACCAACGTCTGTTCGCCGGACAATTACTGATTTTCGCGGTAGTGAAGTAAGCGTCAATAACCTGCGCGAGGGCAATCAGTTTGACCGGGATAGCTGGGAAGTGGGCGGTGACTTCGAGCATGATTTTTCAGCGGGCAGCACCTATCGGGTGCTGTTTCTGATCAATGATACTAAAAGCGATTTTACGAGGGAGCGCTACGATGTGCTCGATACTGGCGATGACAAGAATTTGTTTCTGCGAAGCCTGGGACGCGACCGTGAACGCATTGTGCGCACTTCCTACACCTGGGACGTCGCTGCGAAGCAGGCTCTCGAACTGGGCGTTGAGGGCGCACAGACTATTCGCAACAATGGGCTACTGGTTGGCTCTCGCTTCAACCAAGGCCCAGCTTCAGACCAAACCGGCGGCCTCCCTTCCTCCGAGATAGACAATGCGTTTTCGGAAATCGAAGAAATGCGTTTTGAATACTTCAGTATTCATAATTGGCAATTGAACGATCGGATGGCGCTAGAAAGCCAGTTAATCTATGAAGATTCAACCATCGAACAGTCTGGGGATGTAAACAACGCCCGCAGTTTTGGTTTCTTGCGTCCCAGGGTTGACTACCGTTTCGACATAACACCGACAATGCAGTTCAGGGCCACGGTCGAGAAAGAAATATCACAGCTGAGCTTTTCTGATTTTAGCGTGTCTCAGGATAACAGTGACGATGACCAGAACATTCAGGGCGGTAACCCCGATGTGGTCCAGGAACAGTCGTGGCGCTATGACTTCAATCTCGAATACCGGCTACCTGATGGACTCGGGGTAGTAAACACCCAACTCTATTACCGCGACATCAAAGATGTCATTGGGCGCATCGATGTCTCCGCCTCTGAAGACAACCTACTTTCAGCCCGGGGCAATATCGGTGATGGTCAGCGCTATGGCATTAATGTCGAAGCAAGTTCCAAGCTCAGCTATCTAGGGTTGCCCAACGCTCTGGCCACGATGCGAGTCGGATTCGGTGACTCCAAGGTCATCGATCCCTTCTTGAACCGCGAGCGCCGCATGCGATATCCAGGTCGCTGGTCGACTCGCGCAAGTTTTCGCCATGACTACCAACCCTGGAATTTCAGTTACGGCTTTAACTACAGCTGGTCTGATCAGCAGGGGCTGCAGCGGGTTAATTTTGATCTGTTTGATACAGAGCGTGATTTTGAAGAGTACAACCTGTCCCTGTTCCTGGAGAAGCGAGCTTCCAATGGCGTTACCTTCCGTTTCGACGTCCAAAATGCGAACGACCGTGAATCATGCCGCACCCGAACCCGCTACGAGGGTCGCATCACCAGCGGCGTGATCGAAGAGATTGAAGATTACTGTCGAACCGAAGGCATTCGCTACGCTTTTCGAGTGCGACATACGTTCTAGAGAGTGCTTTCCGGCTCGCGGAATACCCCGTTTGGAGCAGAGTTTTTAACCGCCACTTTGCGCGATTACAGCAGCGAAGCTGGCGTGAACGACATTGCGTGAGTCGTCTTCTATCACTTCAAGACTGTCATTAATCTCANGNGTGGATTTTGNCAGCAAAAACAGGCCNCCACCAATCAGTAGCAANTCTCGACCAGAGATTTCGTTANCAAATAATGTAAGCAATGTTATCACTAGGCCAATTGACCAACTCAATGCAAACAGCAGACATAGACGCATGATCAGAGCGAGTCCTATTCCCAAGCGGCGCGCTCGCTCCCTTTGCTAGGGCGGCAAGTTGCCAACCAAAACGGAGATAAAAACAATATTGTCTATCCTAAATACAATCTCGAGCGCGATAAGCGTCATCAGCGCAATCCATGTTTCGGGGCTCGCAAACAATTCAAGCATGAAAAGTCTCTTTAAATATATTCGAGTGCTTGACGCGAAAAGTTGGTCTCGGTGCGGTGGTGATTAAGTGATTGTCCGACATTTCCATCAGCCGCAACAGGAAAATCTCGGATACTCGCTCTGTCTGACTGGCGTCTGAACCAAGAACCTTAATCAAACTATTAACAACCTTAATCAGCGCCCATGTATCTCATCCCCCGCAATGTAAACAGTTCAAACGCAGACGCCCCTGTCGCAATCAAGGTTTACCCTAATGTGTTTGGGCCGCATAATGAGAGCTGCGACCGGGGTAGTAGCAAGGTTCGCGGCCACATGCGCCGAGCTCGATTCCCCAAGACCCTGATAACACAAGAACAATAAGCCGCCAGCCAATGCTCACCACACTGGAGAATACATCAATCGCACTTTGGGTCGGAGAATCACTCTGGGCCTATCCTTCGCTGCTGGCCTGTCACATTGTTGGCTTGGCCATCGTTGCAGGCATCTTTTCCATGCGGGATCTAAAACTGCTTGGCCTATTCCCCGCGCTAGATATTGCAGTATTCCGCCACCTGCTGCGACTCGCCCTGCTTGGCTTTGCCATCAATGCGATTTCTGGCTTTCTCTTATTTAGCTCCCAGGCCAGTTATCTTGCCACCAGCATCCCGTTTCTTAGCAAACTCGTTTGCATCGCGGTGGGGATGAGTACGGCGCTCGTGCTGCAGAGCAGGCTTTCCTTTCAGTTGGTATCAGGGTTGGAATCAACCAGTGTAGACCGCGCCACGCAGCTGCTGGCGGCGCTATCACTTTCAGTCTGGGTCAGCGCCATCATAGCTGGCCGGCTAATCGCCTATATCTTCTAACACCATGTGGAATTTACTCGCCAGTCTTGCCGACGGAAGTTCACTTAATCAATGGATTCAGGAAACCTACTGGCTATGGCCGGTCATGGAGATCATCCACTTCATCGGTCTGGTGCTCTTGCTTGGGGGCTTGATTGTGGTGGACTTACGCATGGCGGGTCACCTACGAGTCATAAAGCCAAACGCCACTCACCAACTGTTACCGTTTGTGATAGCCGGATTTGTGCTTAACCTGATAACCGGTTCGCTGTTCTTCGTGGGCGATCCCGGTCGTTACTCCATCAATATAGGCTTTCAGATCAAGATGGCGCTGGTCGGTCTCGCCGGATTGAATGCGCTGTTGTACCACTGGAAAGTCAGCCCGATTATGTCGAACTGGGATCACAATGCAGACTCACCCTTGCTGGCAAAGTGCATAGCCTACACCTCATTGACTGTCTGGACTGGCGTCTTGCTGACTGGCCGCCTGATTCCCTATGTGGGAACGGGCTAGCCAGTCTGTTTGCTAGTCATACTTCGAAGGAAAAAAGCGCACTGAAGTACGCGAGGCTTCAGGATCGCAGTCATAGGGCTGCAGCCTGTAGTCTGACCCGGCGGGCAACCAGCGTGTGGTGTATCCGGTAGGCTCCAGCAGAAACATGGGGTCTGCAAGGGTAAGAGTCATCTTCAGCTCTTCGCCCTCACGCCAATAGCGTTCGGTCACGACTTTTTGCGCTGAAGAAGGAATGCCGTTGTAGTCGTCAAATCCGGCGATATCAAAGACAAAATGAGTCGTAGTTACATAAAGAGATCCGTCTTCATAGTGGCCGGTTGAAAAGCCCTGAATACTAAAATCCGTGGCTTTCGGTTCCCTTCCATCCAGCCAAACTGTGCGCAGCTGGTCGTCTTTCTCATAGCGCAAAAGCACGCGATCTGGCCACTGGGTAATCTGCATTGCGTAGGGATCATATTGGATCGCCGGTGAAGCCGCAGGCTGGCAATCATACTTGGGCGCCATGGTTTCTTCCCATGCTTCCTGATAAGCCAACGCGCGAGCGTTCAGTTTGGGGAAGTTGTCATCGCCCCAGGGCACATCTACCCCATTAACCGGGCGGACACTGAATCCGCCATCCCAGATACCGGATAAGTCAGGAATTTCAGCATCGCTCTGGGCGACAATTGCCGTTGTGCTGGCGGCAATCAGAAAGCCTAGTACTGCCGTAACAGCTAACTTGTTATTCTTGTTCATGCTCTTGCTCCCCGGTGTTGGTCTAGTTGGTGTTGGCTTCGCGGACGCGGCCACCTTCTAACACAGGGCCACCGTCCTCACGGGTCATACGCACGCAACAGAGTCCGTGGGTACCCTCTGCACGGGAACGATTGCCAGTTACATTTACCACCATACCTACTTCGAGAGTGTCTGGCGTCCAGCCGACCCGCCGCAGACTGACGGGAGCGCCAAGCTCAACCTGCCATTCCACAACATCACCACTCTCATCCGTCACGTCCAGAAACAGAAAGGCATGGGGATTTCTAAAAACGAAGCGGGTGATCGCTCCCTCGAGCTCGACGCGGTCCTCTGGATCATAGAATGGCGCACTGGCGTGATGCGCAAGAATTGGCGCGCCGACCCCTATCATTAATGTGAGACTAACTGCAAAGAGTGCTTTATGGTTCATGGGTGTTCTCTCCGTCTCTGGACTCTATATTTGCCTCGCCGCATGGCCGGCAGAGTCTCTTGCTGGGTTTCATCGGACCCTCTGTTAGCGTAAATTGACTGCGACTCGATGAACTGTATTAANTTCTAGAGAGAGTAATAACAATATTCCCTAGAGTCAACGATCATGATTAGCCGCCGAAATTGANGATNTTTGAAGAAATNAAATGTGCTTCCTGACTCTTTCAAGGAAAAAGATGGAGAGAATGAGGGCAGAAAAAATTGACGCCGTAAGCTATGAAGAATATCTGAATATAGGCAGTCNCCCTAGTGTTGTAACATCANGGGTTTGACCATTCTGGCTGGAATAAAGGACGTGGAGGGGCTCAAAATGTTATTGACACGGATTCTGTCGACCGCACCATCATCTGCAGCGGCTACGCGACAGATGCCGTTGAGTCTATTTATGCTTCGTCAGGTTTCAGAGGCTGGACCTCAAAGCCCTTCTTTATGCGGCTATTAACAGAGACTGTGGCCGGGGTCATTACGCGGGTTTGAGTTCGATGGGCTGGCCGTGGGGTGTCGCCAGATAAGCCTGCTTCCATGATTCTTTGCGCGCGGCCATCTCTTCCGGTGCTGAAAGCCCCTTGCTTTCGGTAAGTTTTTCCAGCGCCGCCAGCCAGTGCTGGTAATAGGTTTCCCCAGTGTCAGGATAACCTGCCTCCTGTGCCGCTCTTATCGACTCACTCAAAGCCGTTGCCCATTCATCCCAGCTGAAGGCTCNCTGTCCGTGCAAGGCGATGACCAGGCCGAAGGCATGCGCCTCCCAGGGTTCCCTGAAGACTGGCTCATCCTGTTCNAGCGGTTGTCCTGGAAACGTTTTCATATTGCNGCTGCCTCCAAGTAAGGCTCCCACAGATCAATAAAAACCGACTGCCCCTGTGANTCATTGCCCCACAGCGATTCGCCATCGAAGCGCACAGAATACAAGTGCTCACCGCGGCGATCTCCCCGCGCATTNGCATCGGGGAAAACATGGGTTCCATAATGATCGACGATTTCGCCACTGGCGCCTTGTGCATAGGCTGGCACTCGAGTGTGTCCGCTGCCTTGGCGCTTCGCTGCCATAACTTTGGCGCCGATACCAAAGCGCGCTGGCGCCTTATCCTGCATTAAGGTGGGTCCACCGCTGGCAAGTATTTTCTCCGCGCCTACAGCATCGGGAATGCGGAGGTTTTCTTGCTGGTTCTCTGCGCGTTCAAGCAGATGCTTTTCATCCAACAGTTTCTCCAGCCCAACCAGCCAGTTTTCGTAATAGCTTTGCTTGAGATAATCCACTGGATGCTGACGCTCGCGCGCATGGCGAGACTCGTCTATGTTCCATTGCCCCAGCATACCGGTGGCAAGCGTCAGCGCAAAAATCCGGCGTTCCCATTCCGCATGAAACAAAGGTTCTTTTGATTCAGGCTCGGGATTAATTGGCCCAAGACCATGTTTACCGCCGAGGTCATGTCCGCCGATCATGACTCGGCATCTCGCTGGGCTAATGTTGATGCAGGCTTTGCCAGCTCAACACCGATCATGCTGTTGCGACTCACCAATGCTTGCAAACGCGCTTCGCCCCAATCTTCGGTACCGGCAGGTTGCATGGGTAACACCAGATAACGCATTTCAGAGGTGGAGTCCCATACCTGGATGCCAGTAGATTCAGGGAGTTCCGAGCCGAATTCGGCCAACACAGAGCGGGGCTCACTCACCGCGCGGGCTCGATAAGGGGCAGANTTATACCAGATCGGCGGCAAACCCAGTAGGGTCCAGGGATAACAGGAACACAGGGTACACACCACCAAGTTATGCACTGACGGCGTGTTTTCTACCACGGTGAGATGTTCACCCTGTCGACCTATATAGCCGAGGTCGACCACGGCTGATGTTGCGTCTGTTAACAGCGCCTGCTTGAAGTCCGGGTCGGACCATGCCTTGGCAACAACATGAGCGCCGTTCTTCGGGCCCACTTTGTGTTCATAGGTTTCGATAATCGCGTTGAGCGCATCGGGGTTCACCAGGCCCTTTTCCAACAGCAGGCTTTCCAGAGCCTTAACTCTCAGTTCGAGATCCGAAGGCGGCTCGGTGTGATCGTGATCATGGGGCATGGTTCGACATCATTTCCATGTTTGAGAATTGTCGCGGCAAGCGGCAAGCGTGGCGGTTGTACCGACAAGGTTGTCACAGCGCTGCTCATGACACAAGCGCATGAATACTCGAATCCCGTCGCGAANACGTCGGAGCCCCCATTCCGCTGCTGCAGCAGAAATCNTTAAGGGGATCAAGAACAATGCTGCAATGCAGGTTTTACAAAAGCCTTGCATCGATTCGTCCTTCCTTCCAACATGATGATTAGGACAAGCAAGCAGACCGGCAACACTGACATTTTCGCCCCGATGCAAGAAATAGCCAGGAAAATGACTCGACCCGTATTAATTACCGTAGCACCAAATGGAGCGCGCAAACTCAAACAGGATCATCCACAGCTACCTCTGACCGCAGACGAGCTGGGCAAGACGGCAGCCGCCTGCTCCGCGGCTGGCGCCGCGATGCTGCATTTACATGTCCGGGACAAGAATTTCGCCCACAGTCTTGACCCCGAACGCTACCGGGCTGCCATCAACCAAATTCGGCAAGCGGCAGGCCCGGATCTGATTATTCAGATTACCACCGAGGCGGTTGGCCGCTATCAGCCAGCCGAGCAAATCGCGAGTGTAAAAAAGACCAGGCCAGAGGCAGTNTCGCTGGCGCTAAGGGAGCTGATCCCNTCGGCGAAGNATGAATCGGCTGCNGCCGGTTTCTTNCAGTGGCTTTACACTGAGCGCATNNCACCNCAGTACATTCTGTANGACGANGATGATATCCATACTTTCAANANCCTTTACCAAAGAGGCCTGGTACCAGATGAGTCTATTCACNTACTGCTGGTACTGGGNCGTTATCAGGCATCTCAGGANTCAGATCCTGACGCNCTACCNCCTCTNATTGCGCGTCTNGATAAGAGTTGGCTGTGGTCAGTTTGTGCCTTTGGCCGCGATGAATCCCGCTGTATGGGCGCGGCAATCTCGGAAGGCGGCCACTGCCGGGTNGGNTTTGAAAACAACCTGNTGCTGCCTGNTGGCAACANGGCCGCCTCTAATGTTGACCTCGTGCAAACAACAGCCGACCTCGTTACACAAGCCGGTTGTAGCGTTGCAGATCCAGCAACAGCAAGAGAAATCTTGCAGGTGCATCCCCGGTAGCTGTCAGCGGAAGTCCCGATACATGGCATCCCCGCGTTTGTGACGCAAAAGCCGGTTATGGCAGAATAACTGGCAAGCCGAGAGGGATGACCCTATTAAATATTTGGCGCGCCAACTGCGGAGAGACAATATCCAACGAGGATTATCTGGTTGGCGACGGGCGACGGCTAGCGTATTGCTGGCGACATCCTGCTCGAACCAGGCACTGTCCGAATCCAACCAACAGAATCACTTGCAGCGCTGCCACCCGATTCCCATTGCACAGCAGGCCGCCTGTGAAGCGCAGTACCAAACTTGCTTCGAAGATTACCAACGAGAGCGAGAAGCGCTTTTACGGGAAGGTGCATCTAACTGAAGCTTCTCTGATGGGCGCTTAGCATGGACGTGTCTAATGCGAATTTTTGGCATTTCTGAGGAGCACTATCAAATAGTCATGGTCGACTGACCATCGCTCTAATTGCAGGCGCGGAGTGATGTAATTTAAAAAGGGGGTAAGAGTCTTGGATCGTCAGGAAGGCCGGACTGAAAAACGATAACCTGCACCACGAACAGTCTGAATAAGCTTGGCGTAATCTATCGGCGTCTCGTCTATGGAAGACAGGGCTTTGCGTAAGCGTCGAATATGCACATCGATCGTGCGCTCTTCCAGGTAGACGTTACCACCCCAGACCGCATCCTGAATGTGATCGCGGCTAAACACTTTCTCCTGGTTGAGCAGAAAGAAGTTGAGCAGACGAAACTCGGTAGGACCCATTTCGACCGGCTTTTCTTCAATAGAGATGCGGTGGCTGGTGGGGTCGAGCTTCAGATCAAAAACTTGCAGCACCATGTCTTTCTGTTTGCCGTTTACCCGGCGCAGAACCGTCTTGATACGCGCCACCAGCTCTCGTGGTGAAAACGGCTTGGTGATGTAGTCATCCACACCTTCGTTGAGACCCTGGACCTTATTGTCCTCTGAAGCCTTGGCGGATAGCATGATAATTGGAATGTTCGTTGTAATTTCATCCCGACGCAGGCGCCGAGCCAGCTCTATGCCGCTGCCGCCTGGCAGCATCCAGTCCAGCAGCACCAGGTCGGGTTTTTTGTCGATAATGCAGACGTGGCCTTCGAGGGCATCGGCTGCGCTAATGGCATTGAATCCGGCAAGATCTAATGTGATGCCAACCATATCCCGAATCGCAGGTTCGTCATCAACGATGAGGATGGTAGATTCAGTCATAATTAGGACTCGAAGACATGAACTATTTTAAGGAAACTCTCACC
>NYWC01000023.1 GCA_002684935.1 Gammaproteobacteria bacterium | reverse complement strand
CTTTGTTAACCACCCTCTATGGCGCCATACTAGCTAACGCGTTAGCTCTTCCTATCGCGAACAAAATGCGAATTCAGAGCGAGGTGGAGCAATTAAATAGGCAGATCATTCAGGAGGGCGTTGGCTTCATCCAGACCGGCGGCAATCCAAGGGTACTACAAGATTTGCTGGCGTCCTANATTCCCCCTGATCAGGCGAGTAAACTGTCATTGAACGGTTAATCGCAGATACGGAGACAAAAAGCCTTTATGTCAGAATTAGAAGAAAGCGCATCCTCTTCGCAGCTAGTGCAATCAAAGAAGGTTCATTGTGAGCCATGCGCTGTCGGTGCGCCTTTATATATGGCGACTTTCTCTGATATGGCGATCCTACTGATGGCCTTCTTTGTGCTCTTGCTATCCATGACAGAGATCGACCTCAAGACCTGGCAACGAATTACGGGTCAGATAAGGCTGGCTTTCGGNACGCAATCTATCAATTTAGATCTCACAATACCTACCGCNCGCTCNATGNTNATNGATGATTTCTCTCCCAACGAGGCCGCCCGCGAAATTACCCTTGATGTGCGGCAGCGCATGGAGACCGANGGGAAACTCATTGTCCGAAATACCGAAACTTATCAAAATCAATTTGATGTGGAGCGCGAGTTNCTCATTCTGCAAGCCNCCCTTGAGAGCGAAATTGAGAGAGGGGAGGTGGTTGTAAAAATCCAAGACGAACAGTTGGTTGTTGAAGTACCGGAAACTTCCCGATCTTCAGGCAATGGTGAGGAGCAGTCAGAAGATCGCTCCGGCATCGTCAGTCAGCAACTCATAAACGCGAGTGCAAAGGTCGCGCAAATTCAATCTGAGATCACGCGCGATATTAATGTCTTCGCCACCAGAGAGTCGTTAATTGAGTCCAATGAGGACTCAACGGCGAAATTATTAAATAAACTACAAGCCCTGCGAGAGAATCTNAGAACAGAGATTNCGAACGATCTTCTTGAGGCAGAAATGAGGGATGATGCTATCTATATTACAGTNGATGGCGATGACTCATTTGCCTCGGGNAGTGCTGAGTTACGNCCAAATTTTGNNGTATTGCTGGGTGAGATCGGGCGTTCAATAGTGGGCCTGACCGACTCGATTGCTATAGAAGGCCACACCGATAATATACCAATTGCGTTTCGCGATAGATTTCAGTCGAACTGGGACCTATCAGCCGCACGTGCCTCGTCTGTGGCTACCACTCTAATGTCGCAACCCGGTCTAGAGGGCATGCAATATGAAGTATTGGGTTTCGCGGACACAGTACCTGTAGCGAGTAACGATACGGCCCCAGGGCGCTCTCAAAATAGACGCATTGAGATAAAAATGTCGGATTTCAACTGAGGCAAAATACAGAGGCCTCGAATGGCAAAAGCAGCACAGCCTGAAGTAGAAAAAAAATCCGAGCAATGTGAGGAGTGCCCTGACGTCGCGCCTCTCTATCTTGCGACCTTCTCTGATATGGCGATACTGCTCATGGCCTTCTTTGTTCTTCTACTGTCGCAGGCGATAGTTTCGCCAGATGCCTATGATGAGCAGAGTTTAGATACTATTGAAACAGGGGTGCAAGCTGAAGTNGAGGCTTACAACCAGGCAACNGCCGAAAGCATTGTACTGCAACAATTTCAATCTGCTCCCGTGGATCCCACCGTCTTCGATATTATTGAGGAGGACCGAACGGATGAGACACAGCCAGACGAAGAGCTCAAAACAGATACCGGTGCAGGTGAATCTGAAACTAATGCACTCGAAATTGCTGAACAAAGGTTAGCGAGGGAGATTGCTCGTGGTTCGGTAGAAGTTAGAGAAGAGGACTCAAAACTCATAATCGAGGTTGCAGAAGATTTTGGTGAAGGCGATGACGAATTGGAGGGTGAAGCTAAATCGCCAGGCGAGGTAAATGCCGAGCTAATGGAACTTTTTCTTCAGATAGCGACCACCCAGGCCGCGACTGGCGTAAAAATAGAAGTAATGGGAGGTTCACCCCCAATTGAGGGGAACGGAGAAAGTTTTGAAGCAGACGATACGCCGAAAGTTTATCGGGACCTGTTACTAGCGCTTGATGAGGACATAGAAGCTGGGCAGCTGGAAGTGAGACGAGAAGGTTCGGATGTTATCCTAACGCTTCCAAGCGCCAATAGTTTCGGTAGTGGTTCTTCTTCCTTGCAGCCAACTTTCCTTCCACTACTGGATAGAATTGGAGACGCGCTGATACCAATTAGGCGTATGGCTCGGATAGAGGGGCATACAGATAACTTGCCACTATCCTTTGGCAGTAGATTTCGATCTAATTGGGACCTTTCTTCTGCTCGCGCGGCGGCTGTCGCAGACTATTTCCTGGAACAGAGATATCGACTTGGGGGGGAGGTTTATATTTCTGGATTTGGGGAAGCAAGACCTGTTGCATCTAATGACACTGCGGCAGGGCGCGCCGCAAACAGGCGCATAGAAATAGTCTTACCCAAGAGTGCTATTTAGTGGGGCAATCTTCGTACTGTGTCTCCACACAACGTGCAATGATGTGTTCTAAGTCTATATCTTCCCTTCGCTTTCCAATCATAATATAGGCTATTTCATAAAGTTTTACGTTGTCTTCGGTCCGAAATCCGTTTCGATAAGCCAGCTGACTCCAGACAAAAGCTATTAGCGGATCGCCGAAATCTTCTTTGCCTGACAGCCAGGAAAAACGCCTTTCTGGGGGGACGATGCCAGCACCGGATTGAGCTAGATATGCATACGAGAATTGGGCCTCTGCGTAACCGGTTTTTGCAGCTTCCAGGAAGAGCCTCCTTGCCTCAAATATGTCTTGCTCAACGCCCATTCCCTCAAAAAGCATTTTCCCCAACATAAACTTTCCTCTGGCGAGGTCTTGGTCTGCGGCAAACTGGAATCCTCGCAAAGCAGCATCTACATCTTTCTCGACACCTAGCCCTTCAAGATACATCACGCCCATATTCAGATGCGCCTCAGCCAATTCCGTAGATGCTGCTTGCTCAAACCAATAGAATGCCTGTTCAAGGTCTAAATCCACCCCTTGACCGCTCTGATAGAGCTTGCCTAAATTGAGTTGAGCTTCTGGCATGCCTGCCTCAGCTAATGGCAGCCAAGATCGAAACGCGACTGCATATCTCCCTCTATNCATGGCAGCGATACCNGCCTCAAATCGGCTAGATTGAGCGATNAGNTCAGTATTGACNANAAAGAGCATTGTTAANAANAGGGCAGNCCGCAGGTTAAATTTCATTCGTCTGANTTTTAGTATTGACATNGAAGCAANGTGAGCCTTTTGGTTTNGACTTGGTTAAAAATTGAAAGGAACAGTAAGCAATACAAGATTTACAATTTAATGGTTAATTATTGACCTAATTACATACCTTCGTTCAGTTTGACACAAGCTCATTCTTCTCGAAATCGACTGAATAACTGGTGCAAACACTTGCCTCAAACAGTGGTCACCGGGCTGCGGAGCCTAATTATGCAGGCTCATGCCGGTATAAATGGGGGAGGGTTATTCATTGCTGGTTGAGTGGAAAGCNCTCCGCGGCCGATTTTAATACCTATTTCGTTGCTAATTTGGCTATGGAGCCCCAAATACCGGCAGATTAGGTGGCGGGCGGCCTTGGGCCTCATGCCTCTGCTATACTGNCATTTAGGATAAACGAAGAGGCTAGTTGTAAGTTNCACACTACCTAGCCTTCATTAGTATACTGGCCCGCCGCAGTAAATTCGGGGGTGTTAACTAATAACTTGCAGATAGCCTAATAGCTCGCTCAGGACAAGGAATAGGAATTCTGGAGGGCAGAGATGCTTGAGTTTACGAAAGTGATCACAGCGAAGCGGGGAGCCGCACTTAAGTCTGGATTAGATTCGGAAGGAAAACCCATTAAAATTGATAACCCCGCAGGAGGTAAACCNAGTATGAGATCTTTAGCGACAATTGGTTTAGCGATGGTTCTACTATCGTGCACGGAGAGCCAACAGAGCTACCCAGCTGTCGATCTAGCTGCGGCTGACTGTTCTTCTGATTCAGGAACAACATATATATGTGGCCTGATGAACGCGGAAGATCTAATAAGAGTTGGTGGGTCCGATCTCATAGTTACAACTGGGATGGCAAGTTCAGCATTGACGACTGATGAAGAGATTAACGGTCACATATACTTGATTNATACAAATGATGATAGCTGGGAGGACTTAGTCTCCAAGCCGACNTTTACTCAGGAACTTAATGACACTCTTTACCCNGATTGTCCGGGGCCCCTAAACGTTCAAAATTTCTCTGCACATGGCTTGGCATTAAAAGCAAAAGAAACGGATCTCTACGACTTGTTTATAACAAGTCATGGCGGGAGAGAGGCAATCGAAATGTTCGAGCTTAACCCATCTTCCGGCTCAGCCAGCTTGAAATGGGTTGGATGCGTGCCTCTGGATGAGGCAGTCATGCATAATAGTGTTGCGATCCTGGCTGATGGAGGTTTTGTTACTACCCAATTTATGATTTGGTCTGAGGGTCTTGAGTCAGTGCGTTCGGGAAACGCAAGAGGAAGCGTTATTGAATGGCATCCTGGAGAAGAGCCTTCGGTTATGGGTGGAACGGAACTATCGGGACCAAACGGCATAACAATATCAGACGATGAGCGTTACATGTATGTAGCTGCGATTGGGACCAGAACAATAGCGCGGTTTGACCGCGCTCGCGGAAATGAACTTGCAGTTTCGNAGGCNCTCGATAGCAATCCAGATAATCTTAGGTGGGGGAGAGCCGGTAAGCTGCTTACTGCTGGCGCTAACTCAAGTGGCAGCGGCTGGTCCGTTGTAGAAATAGATTCAGAAACGCTCGAGTTTAATAGAGTTGGCGGGATGGCTAACGATGCTGCGTTGCAAAATGCTAGTGCTGCTATAGAGATCAACAACAAAATTTGGGTTGGCACCTTTAATGGCAATCGGATAGGTTATTTCCAAAGGAAATGAGATGCTGAAGAGCGCTCCCCGTTATCCAATTACCCTCCAAGTCTGGACGCTAGTGAATAATTAAGCTGAGGATAAAACAAAGATCCTAGGTAATTTACTTATTTAGTGTCGGAGACGAACTGTTTGCCAATCGGATGTAACCGACTTAGGTTAAATGTCAGTTAAAAGCCGGCTCTCGCCACCGCTGCAGTTGAAGCTCCAGAGCAACTCTTCACCAAAATATTAGAATCATGAGCGTTTGTTGCTTGGGTCGTTCTTATCTAGACTTGCTTTAGCGGGTTCTTATGGCGGCCGTCAGCTTGATTTTAGAAGGTTCGGGACTTTGTAGCGAAGCAGGTAATACTGCACCATTGCAAATCATATTTCCCACAACCCGCAGAGCGCTTGACCTCAGGCCTATGTCCTCCTTATAATTCNGCCCCCTATAGAGATTGGTAGCTTGATTCCTTGAGAATCATTTCCAAATTTATCAATAGGTTAGTAAAGATCTGGTGCGGGGTGGAGCAGTCTGGCAGCTCGTCGGGCTCATAACCCGAAGGTCGTAGGTTCAAATCCTGCCCCCGCTACCAACTTTATTGGGATGCCGCTGGCTGGATGATGCCCTGAAATTCGGGACACAAGTTTATTCACGGGGCATAGCCGGGAAGGCCACAGGATTAAGTCCTGCGCCCGGTATTAATTATTGTATCGCTGGACAATGCCTTCTGCAGGCTTGATTCGGCACAATCGCTGCTGCANTGATGCGAAGAGCCNGACGCGCCTCTGAGAGACGTTCGATTATAGCTCTGGCATAAGGCTTAAGATTGTGCCTTGCAGCGTACATATCCACACTGGGTCCTGTGAACGCCCGGTTGTGGGCTACGGAGTGGGCCTTAGGCCCATTTTTTGTTTCTGGGGTCTGTCTCCAGGCTGTGTTTTCGCTAAGAACGGTTTTATTTACAAACCGAACGGTAAGAATTATGCAGCATCGATTAGATGGAATGTTGTGAAGAGTAGCGCAGAGCAAGTCACGCGGCTGGTTGAACCCACAGTGAAGGCTCTTAACTTAGAGCTCTGGGGAGTTGAATACGCTGCGCAAGGCAAATACTCGGTGCTCAGGATTTTTATCGAGCGTGAAGCAGGTGTCACGATCGATGATTGCGAACGAGTTAGTCGACAGGTGAGTGCTATTTTTGACGTGGAAGAACCCATCGNTGGGGAGTATACGTTAGAGGTTTCATCGCCAGGCGCAGACCGTTTGCTGTTTACGCCGCAACAGTTTNAGCAGTACCTCGGTGAAGAAGTCAGCGTAAGGATGCGCACCCCGNTCGACGGGCGGCGAAAGTTTAAAGGCACGCTGACTGATGTTGTTGACGACATCATTCATATTCAAGTGGACGGTAGTGATTTCGATTTGCCCCACGATGATATAGAAAAGGCGAACATTGTTTACTGAAAAAGCCATTGTCAGTTGCGATAGATAGCTTGAAGTAAGTAATAGTTTTGGTGACACAATTATGATGAGNAAAGAGATATTAATGGTTGCGGATGCCGTCTCGAATGAGAAAGGCGTATCCCGGAGTGTAATTTTCGAGGCGATAGAAATCGCCCTTGCTACAGCAACTAAAAAACTCAACGACAACGAAGAAATTGATTGTCGGGTCTCGGTAGATCGCGAAACGGGAGACTACGAAACCTTTCGTGTCTGGACCGTCGTGGAAGACGAAGAATATCTGGAGGAAGCCTCGCAGTTCACCCTCGAACAGGCTGGCGAGAAAGATAAGTCCCTGGTCATCGGAGACACCTACGAAGAAAAGATCGACAACGTTGAATTTGGTCGTATTGCTGCGCAGACCGCCAAGCAGGTAATCGTACAAAAAGTTCGCGAAGCTGAGCGNGAAATCGTAATTGGCGACTATCAGGATCGCGTGGGCGAATTGGTAGCTGGCACAGTTAAAAAAGTGACTCGCGACAATGTCATCGTCGATCTTGGTAACAATGCCGAAGCACTGCTGCCCAGAGATCAGATGATTCCGCGAGAATCGTTTCGTATAAGTGATCGGCTGCGCGCCCTGTTGGTGGATGTGCGCTCGGAACAACGCGGCCCGCAACTTTTCCTCAGTCGCACATCGCCTGACATGTTGATTGAGTTGTTCAAAATTGAAGTGCCAGAAATTGCTGAAGAAGTNATCGATATCAAGGCAGCGGCTCGTGATCCCGGTTCCCGGGCCAAGATCGTAGTCAGCACTAATGATGGCCGTATCGATCCAGTAGGCGCCTGCGTAGGCATGCGTGGTTCGCGCGTCCAGGTTGTTTCCAACGAACTGGCGAACGAGCGAATCGACATCATTTTGTGGGATGACAATCCAGCACAACTGGTAATNAATTCTATGGCACCTGCCGAAGTGGCATCGATCATCGTNGATGAGGATAGCCACACGATGGANATCGCCGTAGAGGAAGAAAATCTTGCTCAAGCAATTGGTCGCAACGGGCAGAATGTTCGTCTTTCCAGCGCGCTGACGGGCTGGGCCATCAACGTAATGAGCGAGGAAGACGCTGCGGCCAAGCAGCAGCAAGAAGCCAGCACCTTCATTGAAATGTTCATGGAAAAACTGGACGTTGATGAAGAGGTGTCGGAAGTCCTGGTGCAGGAGGGCTTTACCTCCCTCGAGGAAATCGCTTATGTGCCGCTGGAAGAGATTCTGGCCATTGAGGGTTTCGATGAGGAAATTGCCAATGAGTTGAGAAATCGCGCCAAGGATGCCCTGCTCACCCAGGCTATCGCCTCCGAGGAAGATCTTTCTTCGGCCAATATTGCTGATGATTTGCTGAGTATGGAGGGCATGGATGACGCTCTTGCACTGCAGCTGTCTCAGAAGAGCATCCTCTCCATGGAAGATCTGGCAGAGCAAGCGATCGACGAGCTGATGGATATAGAGGGAATGGATGAAGAGCGTGCAGGGAAGTTGATTATGACTGCGCGCGCACCGTGGTTTGAGTAATCACGGCATAAGAAGTTTCACAGGAGTAAATGCATGGCAGATGTAACGATTAGTGAACTCGCCGAAGTGGTTGGCGTATCTGTGGACAAACTGCTGTCCCAGGTCAAAGAGGCCGGGTTGCCCCACGCAAAGGCGGATGAACTGATCTCCAATGAAGATAAGAACACCTTACTGGTGTTCCTGCGTCGCAGCCATGGTGATCGCGATGCTTCTTCGGCTGCCCCGAAAAAAATTACCCTCAAACGTAANACAATAGGAACGCTGAAGGCGGCCTCTAACTCCGGCCGTGGCAAGATGGTTAATGTAGAAGTGCGTAAAAAACGCACCTACGTCAAACGCAGCGCGGTCGATACGCCTACGGAAGAAGAGGAGTTGCCGGTAGAAGAGCAGCAGGCTGAATNGGAAGAAGTTGCTGCAGCAGACCCTACTGTAACAGATGCACCTGCTGCTGAGGCACCCGNAACAGAGGCTGCTGAAGCCAAGCCAGAAGAATCTAGCGCGGCAGAAGCCAAGCCTGCCGAGCTTGACGCCAAGAAGGCGCCGCCACCCGAAGCAGACGCTAATCGGGGAAGCAAGGCTGCGCCCAGACGCAAGAAGGGCGCTGACAAAGGACCAGATGACCCGATCGACAAGAAAAAATCTCACCTGCGTAACAAGGGCAAGGCACAGGCGCCTAAACGTCAAGCTAAGAATATCCACGTAAACGACGATTTTGTTCTTGAAGGTGACGATTTTGACGCATTGGGCGCGCGCGGCCGTCGCGGTGGACGCAAAGCCAAGTCGAAGTTGAGTTCGCAACACGCTTTCGAGAAGCCCACAGAGTTTATCGTGCGAGAAATCTCTATTGGTGATGCCAATACCGTCGCGGACTTATCTCAGAAGATGTCGGTTAAATCTGCCGAGATCGTCAAGTTGCTATTCAATATGGGTGTAATGGCGACGATTAACCAGATCCTTGATCGAGACACTTCAACACTTCTGATTGAAGAGATGGGGCATAAGCCTAAATATGTATCCGAGGATGCTATCGAAGAGCAACTTGCTGACTCTCTGTCTGCGGAAATTGGCGCTGAAGAAACCGTAAGAGCACCAGTTGTCACAGTAATGGGCCATGTTGATCATGGTAAAACCTCTTTGCTGGACTATATCCGAAAGGCTTCCGTCGCGTCTGGCGAAGCTGGTGGTATTACCCAGCACATCGGTGCTTATCACGTAAACACTGAGCACGGTATGGTAAGTTTTCTCGACACCCCTGGCCACGCCGCCTTCACGGCCATGCGATCTCGCGGTGCCAAGGCGACTGATGTAATTGTACTTGTGGTCGCAGCGGATGATGGTGTGAAGCCACAAACCGAAGAAGCAGTGCAGCACGCCAAGGCGGCTGAAGTGCCCCTAGTCGTGGCAATTAACAAGATCGACAAAGAAGGTGTCGATACTGACCGCGTCAAGAATGAGCTGTCGGCACTGGAAGTAATCCCAGAAGACTGGGGCGGAGATACCCAGTTTATCGAAGTTTCAGCGATCACCGGCCAGGGCGTGGATAGCCTGCTTGAAGCCATTCTGTTACAGGCGGAACTGCTCGAGTTGAAGGCCTACACCGATGTGCCTGGACAGGGCATCGTCATCGAATCAAGACTGGATAAAGGTCGCGGTTCCGTGGCTTCGGTGCTAGTTCAAAATGGAACCCTGCGTACAGGTGAAATTGTTCTCGCCGGCAACGAATATGGCCGAGTGCGAGCCTTGGTCGATGAAAACGGTAAAAACGTCAATTCTGCTGGTCCTGCTATCCCGGTAGAAATATTAGGCCTGAACGGCGTGCCCGAGGCGGGAGACGAATTTGTTGTAGTGGCTGATGAGAAGAAGGCCCGTGACGTCGCCGAATTCAGAAAGACTCGCCTGAAAGACAGTCAGCAGGCCAAGCAGCAGTCCGCCATGATTGAAGGGATGTTTGCAGGTATAGGCAAGGATCAGAAGAGTATTCTCAACGTAATACTTAAAGCCGACGTGCGTGGTTCTTTGGAAGCAATTATCGGTTCTCTGCAGAAGCTAGGAACTGACGAGGTTGAAGTAAATGTCGTTGCCTCTGGCGTCGGCGGTATTTCGGAAACAGATGCNCATCTGGCGGCCACATCGAAGGCGATGGTTATTGGTTTCAATGTGCGCGCTGACAAGACTGCGCGCGATATTATTGAGAACGAAGGTCTGCAGCTGCGCTATTANAATGTGATCTATGACGTGATCGATGATGCNAAGGCCATCATGGGTGGCATGCTCGCGCCTGAGATTCGTGAGGAAATTGTCGGTATCGCTGAAGTGCGTGACGTTTTCAATTCACCAAAGTTTGGCCAAATTGCAGGCAGNATGGTGATCGAAGGGACGGTCTATCGAAGNAAGCCTATTCGTGTGTTGCGCGACAACGTGGTGATTTACGAAGGCGAGCTAGAGTCTTTGCGCCGTTTTAAAGATGATGCTAATGAGGTGCGTAACGGNATGGAGTGCGGCATCGGCGTTCGCAATTATAACGACGTGAAGGTAGGCGATAAGATCGAAGTCTACGAAACTACGGAAGTTGCCCGCAGCCTGTAGGCGCGATTGTAAGCGGTAACGAGCGCTCNAAAACTCATATTGAGGTTCCCACGTGTCAGAGATGACTGCCAGAGCCCAGCGAATCGCCGATCAGATTCAAAGGGAAATTGCTGTACTGATTCAGCTGGAAGTGAGTGATCCGCGAGTAGGTATGGTGTCGGTGACGGGAGTCGATGTCAGCAATGACCTCGCCCATGCGAAGATATATATCACCGTGCTGAACAGCCTTGGGGGTGATGGGCANTTTAATGCTGATACTTTGTCCGAACCAGGGGTTCTGGATCAGCTCGAGATTGAAGAAAACTTGAAGGCGTTGAAGAAGGCTTCAGGGTTTATACGTACATTAATAGCCAAGCGCTTGCGGCTGAGGGTGGTGCCCAAACTACAGTTCTATTATGACAGCAGTATTGAGCACGGGCAGCGGCTCTCAGGTTTAATTGATGATGCGCTGGCCGCAGATNGCGAATTGCAGGACGACTGATCGCTTGCAGTAACGAGTAAAGAGTTTGAATCCCAACGAGAGTCAAAGTAACTCCGGTGCTAGCAGGAATCGCCAAGGACGACGCAGCAAAAGCAGCCGGCGGCAAATTAATGGCATCGTGCTGTTGGATAAACCGTTTGGGCGAAGTTCCAATGCGGCACTGCAAGAGGTGAAGTGGTTGTTTGCNGCCAACAAGGCCGGACATACAGGTAGCCTGGACCCTCTTGCTACGGGTGTACTGCCACTGTGTCTTGGTGAAGCGACCAAGGTTTCCCAGTTTTTACTGGACTCGAACAAAGGCTATCGCGTTCGGATTCAGTTGGGCGTGAGAACAGATAGCGGTGACAGAGATGGCAATGTGCTGGCGCAGCATGACGCATCTAGCGTCTCTGATCGGGATGTTGAAAGGGCGCTGCAGAACTTTAGAGGCGTAATCCAGCAAGTGCCGCCAATGCACTCTGCCCTAAAGGTAGATGGCGTGCCGCTTTACAAAATGGCCCGTAAAGGTATCGAGATTGAGCGGGAAGCCCGTGAAATAGAGATTTTTGATATCGCCATGGCAGGTAGGGATGGGGACGAGATAGAGATAGAAGTGTTGTGCAGTAAAGGTACCTACATTAGGACCATTGCGGATGATTTGGGCTTGAAGTTGGGTTGTGGTGCACACGTGGCAGCACTAAGGCGNATCCAGGCAGGCGTTTTCAAAGAAGAAGATTGCGTCACTGTAGAAACCTTGAAGTCTTTAAGAGAAGCGGAAGGATTTGCTGGGTTGGATAAATTATTGGTCCCCATGGATCAAGCAGTCGAAGACCTCCCGGAGGTTCGGCTGCCAAGTGATACGGCAGACTGTGTCAAGCACGGTCAAGCTGTACTCGTAAGGCACTTGCCGGCCGAAGGTTTGGTAAGGCTCTACGACGAAGAGCAGTTTATTGGCATCGGCAGTATCAATGACGATGGCAAAGTTGCTCCACGGCGTCTGGTGGTGAACCACTAGGCTTTTACTAAACTGGAAAGTNTCAGGTGACTGTCAATATGCGTGGTTACCCTGATTTTATACGGAAATTGCTAGAACTGAGCGGAAGATTAGACCTCGGTTCAATGTTTAATCGCATATTACGGAGAAACGAAAATGGCTTTATCAGCTGAAAGAAAAGAAGAAATCATAAAAGATTACGCATTAAGCGANGGTGATACCGGCTCACCGGAGGTGCAGGTTGCGCTTCTGACAGCCAACATCAATGATCTTCAGGAACATTTTAAAGAGCATATTCATGATCATCATTCCCGCCGCGGCCTGATCCGCATGGTAAACAGCAGAAGAAAGCTTCTGGATTATCTTAAGCGCAAGAATGTTGAAAGATATGCGACTTTGATCAAACGTCTCGGTCTGCGTCGATAAGGCCTAAATCTATAAAATTCATTACTGGAACTCTGCGCTCGAAATAGGCATCAGCGCAGGTTTTGGAACTATAGGAAAAGAACATGTTTAATCCAGTAAGAAAGACGTTTCAATTCGGTGGCAAAGAATTCACTATTGAGACAGGTAAAGTAGCTCGACAAGCCTCAGGTGCTGTAGTTGTTTCTACAGGGGACATTCAGGTCCTGGCAACAGTAGTGGGAAGAAAAGAGGCCAATCCTGGCCAGGCTTTCTTTCCATTGACAGTTAACTATCAGGAAAAGACCTATGCAGTAGGTAAAATCCCTGGTGGCTTCTTCAAGCGAGAAGGGCGCCCTACAGAAAAAGAAACCCTGACTTCCCGTTTGATTGACCGACCCATTCGGCCACTGTTCCCTAAAGGGTTCATGAATGAGGTGCAGGTAATTTGTACTGTGATTTCAGGCGGTAAGAATTCGGATCCGGATATCGCAGGTTTGATCGGTGCCTCAGCGGCGCTAGCGATTTCAGGTATACCTTTTGCCGAACCAATCGGTGCGGCTCGCGTTGGTTATGACGCCGAAACGGGTTATATGCTTAATCCTGACTATGAAACCCTCGAAACATCGTTGTTGGACATGGTCGTGGCCGGCACCCAGTCAGCTGTGCTGATGGTGGAATCTGAGGCGAAGCAACTCAGCGAAGACCAGATGCTCGGTGCTGTGTTGTATGCACACCAGGAAATGCAGGTCGTCATAGGCGCCATCAATGAGTTAAAGGCGGAAGTAGGCAAGCCAGNCTGGGATTGGGAGCCCGCGCCAGAAAACGTATCCCTGAAGGATTCTCTGGTAGAGCGTTTTGGTGCTGCTGTAGCCGATGCTTACAAGATCTCAGACAAGATGCAGCGCTATGAGTCGATAGGTCAGATCAAGCAGCAGGCGGTTGAAGCCTTGGCTCATGAAGAGAATGGCCCTGCTGCTGGCGACGTGGCTGATGCTTTCGGTGCGCTTGAAAAGCGTACAGTAAGAAACAGCATAATCGACGGTGCGCCACGAATCGACGGTCGCGACACCAAGACTGTTCGCGCCATTGAAGTTGAGACAGGTGTGCTGCCAAAAGCACATGGTTCCGCGCTTTTCACGCGTGGTGAAACCCAGGCTCTGGTTGTGACCACCCTTGGTGCTGTTCGGGATTCACAGCTCATCGAAAGCCTTGAAGGCTCCAAGAAAGATCCCTTCATGCTGCATTACAACTTCCCGCCTTTCTCAGTTGGCGAAACCGGTTTCATGAGTGGACCCAAGCGACGTGAGATCGGCCACGGCCGTTTGGCGCGCAGAGGTGTTGCCGCAGTCATGCCTGCTGAAGAGGATTTCCCTTACGCGATCCGCGTTGTGTCTGAGATTACCGAATCTAATGGCTCCAGCTCAATGGCCAGTGTCTGCGGCAGCAGCCTTGCCATGATGGACGCTGGTGTTCCGTTGGCGGCACCGGTTGCCGGTATTGCCATGGGCCTGATCAAGGAAGGCGAACGCTTTGCAGTTCTGACTGACATCCTGGGTGACGAAGATCACCTTGGCGACATGGACTTCAAAGTAGCTGGCACAGCCAACGGGGTAACCGCCCTACAGATGGACATCAAGATCCAGGGCATTACCGAGGAGATCATGGAGATTGCGCTGGAACAGGCTCACGAAGCTCGTCAGCATATTCTTGGTGAGATGAATAAGGTCATCTCTGAATCACGCGAAAGTGTTTCTGAAAATGCACCTTCCATGGCAACCATCAAAATCGACCCTGACAAAATACGAGATGTGATTGGCAAGGGCGGCGCGGTAATCCGCGGCATCACCGAAGAAACTGGCGCTTCCGTTGATATCGATGATGACGGTAACGTGCGTATCTACGGTGAAGATGCCGATTCGCGCGATGCGGCTCTTGAGATGGTTAACGCCATTACCGCCGAAGCCGAAGTGGGCAAGCTCTACAAAGGTAAGGTAGCCCGCATTGTGGACTTCGGTGCCTTCGTCACGATCCTCCCCGGCAAAGACGGACTGGTGCACATCTCGCAAATCTCGCAAGAGCGCGTCGAAAATGTGAATGAGTATCTAACCGAAGGGGAGGAGCTACTGGTCAAGTGTACTGACCTGGATGCAAGAGGCCGTATCAAGCTCAGCATCAAGGAAATTACTGAAGAAGACAAAGCCGAATTTGTGGAGTAATGCCCGCAAACTGCATATAGAGAACCCGGGCTTGTCCCGGGTTTTTTGTGTCTGGTGTTTAGGGACTTTAGAGAAATCACGAATGCATCACTTGGATTTTGGTGCTGGGTCTGACCCAGAGCAGGAGTCTTCCGCAGCGGCACGCCGTGAACCCATCCCTCGGGGCCCGCATCCCTGCGGGTAACGGCCACAGAAGTGAGCACGGACCCCATGTCTGGCACAGCCCCTGAAAACCGGTTTTAAAGCGCTAAAACAGAGTTTGCGCACCGATATTCAGGAGGCAGAATCAGCGTAAATATTAAATAAAGTCAAGACATTAGCATTCTGTGGTGACTAGGCGTGTCTCATACGGCAATTATTGGTTAGAATATGGTCGGATTCGGCCGAAACAGGCCCGACTGACAGCAAAGACTGTTGCGCAGAGCGATCTGCAGATAATTAGAAGAAGGAGAGACAGAGCATGTTGCAGCGAATGTTCCCCCGCGTATTAACCTTTTTGATCAGCCTGTCTGGCGCGTTTGCCGCAGTTTCCAGTGCCCAGGCCCAGGAAGTTACCTTTCACAAAGATATTGAGCCAATTCTGCAGCGGAGCTGCCAGAATTGCCACCGACCGGGAGGCGTTGGGCCAATGCCGCTGGTTAGCTATGAGCAGGTGGCGCCTTATGCCGGTCTGATCGAATACAAAACTGGGCTCCGAGACCGCGCCGGTGCCATGCCGCCCTGGTATATGGAAAAAAATATTGGTATCCAGGATTACAAGAATGACCCCTCCTTGAGCGACGAGGAACTCGCTGCAATTTCGACCTGGGCACGCACCGGCACGCCTAAGGGGAATGCGGCGGATGCACCCGAGCCGCTGGTTTTCGATGACAGTCTCAAATGGGCCGCTGGCGAGCCTGACCTGATCGTCACAACCAATTCCGTGACTAAACTGGCTGGCACCGCGGACTGGTGGGGTGAAATTGACCGTGTCCCAGTTGGCCTCGATGAAGATCGCTATGTGAAGTCAGTTGAAATCGTCGAAGTCAACGATGTGGACAATCAGGCTGGCAGTGGGCGTGAGACGGTGGGAGGCCGATTTATCTTCCACCATATGATCTGGAGTACCGCACAGCTAGATGAAAACGGCGACCGTGTGGATGAGACGGTGACCAGCTGGCCAGTGCACGAGGTGGGCCGCAACCCGGATATTTTTGATCCTGACGGAGGGCGCTTATTGCGCGCAGGAACCTATATCTATTCCGACTCCGTTCACCTGCATTCCAATGGGCTGGATACCACAGGTCATCTGGAAATTGGATTCCGCTTCCACCCGAAGGGCTACGAGCCCAAATATCAGCGCGCCATCCTGGGCTTGGGCAACGGCGTAGACATAAGCATTGCCGGTAACCAGGACACGCAAGAGCTGCATGCCTACCGCGCACTGGAAGAACACACCAAGATCATTACCTTTGAGCCGCACCTTCACGCGCCGGGCGAACGCATGTGCCTGGAGGCAATCTGGGGCTATACAGTCGAAACTCTTTCCTGTGTTGGTTACGACCATAACTGGGTGCGCGGATATGCCTATGAGGCAGAGTCGGCGCCTTTGCTTCCTAAGGGTACGATTCTCCATATTGTTGGTTACATGAACAACACTGAGACTAACCCTAACGTACCTGATCCGCGCAACTGGCAAGGTTCGGGCAACCGTTCTGTGACCAATATGTTCATCGATCTGGGTATGCGCGTTACCATGAATGACGAACAGTTTCAGCAGGAAATGGAAGAGAGAAGACAGAAGCTAAATCTTGGGCCCAATGACCACGTCATCGGCTGCCCGCTTTGTTTAGCCCCATTGGTGTCACCAATCGACCGTTTTGATCGAGCGACCAGTTCTCAAAGCGACTAAATCGCACACCAGGAGAGTAAGAGAAAATGAGAAGTACCTTTACTGACAACGCAGTGGTTAAAGCCTTCGCTTTATTGCTTGTTGTAGCAGTCTCACAGAGTGTGGTGGCACAGACCTATCGCAGTGGTCAGCATGTCGAGCCCGCGTTTGAGGGTTGGCGTCCCAACGAGGATGGCACCTTCAATATGATGTTCGGCTATATGAACGAGAACTGGGAAGAAGAACCTGATGTCGAGGTGGGTGAGGAGAACTATTTCTCGCCAGGCGAGGCCGATCGTGGTCAGCCCACCCATTTCCTGCCGCGTCGTAATCGCTTTACCTTCGAAGTGACGGTACCTGCGGATTGGGGCGATAGGGAACTGGTTTGGACGCTTAAAGCTAACGGTGAAGAGCGCAAGGCTTACGCCACGTTGCGACAGGATTACCTGGTCGACAATATGGTTATTGCCTCGGAAACCGGCTCACTGGGCGCGGGCACCAGCTCACCGGAATCACGCGCTAATATTCCGCCAATAGTCATGGTGCAGGGGGATGAAATTCGGTCGGCAAGAGTAGGGGAGCCAATCTCAATTGAAACGCTTGTGGAAGATGATGGTCTGCCCAATCCAACTGATCCCGTGGAAGAAGCGCGCCGCTTTGCGGAGTTTGCCGGCGGCGGTCTTGCTGCAGCGCTAGTGACTCCGGAAGCAGTGATGCAGCTACGCCTGACGTCTCCGCCAATCAAGGTGACTGTTGATAAGGTCAATGGCCTTTACTATTCCTGGAACAAGTATCGGGGCCCAGGCGATGTTACTTTCGATCCTCCGCAGGTTAAGGTCTGGGAAGACACGCGCACCAGCGCAAATTCTCCCTGGGGCGCCCTGTGGCTGCCACCTGCCTTGCCGGAAGATGGTATTCACGCTGTCACGATGTCCTTTAGTGAACCCGGCGAGTATATACTCTGGGGCAGAGCTGATGATGGCGGTCTGTACCAAGACGCCTACGTCACGGTGAATGTTGCCGAGTAATCAATCAGACAGTAAAAGGGCGGTGTAACCGCCCTTTTTTGTTTCTGTTGGCTCGGTTTGCAGGAAATCAGGAAGCCATGGAATTAGTCCTGCTTTTTGCGCTGCTCATGCTGTCTAGTTTGGGGTATTGCGATTCAGTGTTTTCTTTTTTCGGCCATACTGAGAGACCTATCCTGCTGGCCGCTACCCAAGAACGCCAAAGCCCGTGACTTGATGTTTGCTCTCGTGATCTCAGCCACTAGCGCGGAACTCATGTACATTGTTGGATTCTCCGTGGCGTGGGTAACATTGGATTAGTAAATGCCCGGGCCTCCGGACTTCAGGAAAATAATGGGGTTTTCTATGCAAGCAATTCGAAAATACGCACTACATTTGTTCGTCTTAGCGAGCTCTTTCACGGCGTCAGTGGGTCATGCTGCCGAAGAAAATACCTTTTATTCAGATCTCGCGCGGGACTGGTACGAGGGCGGCGACTATTTCGAATGGCAGTCAACGACATCAAACAACGATGGTGCCAGTGTAGATGTTTTCTATCGTACATTCGGTAATCCGGATAATCCTCAGCTGCTATTGATTCACGGATTTCCCAACTCCAGCTTCGATTATCAAGCACTGGTGCCTTTGCTCGCAGATGATTACTACATCGCAACACTAGACTTCCCAGGTTCGGGCTTCTCCGATAAGCCTCTCAACGGTTTCTCCTACATGCTGGAGGACAACGGCTTATTGGTTGACTACTTCGTGAGTGAAATCGTTGGATTTGATGATTTTGCCCTATACACCCACGATCGAGGGGTCAGTATTGGGCTATCTTTCCTGGGACACTATCTTGATACCAATCCAGAGTATCGGATCAATTACCACTTCCTGTCGAACAGCGGGATGTATCTGCCACTTGCAAACCTGGTGCCATTTCAGATGGCGATGCTTGATCCAGAGCGTGGCCCTGAATTTATCGCGGCGCGCAAGGCACAGCCAAGAGTGACCGAGGGTGATCCGGTTGTCGTGGGCTATGCGGACATCTTTAAATTCAATGATGGCGACGCGGCCCTCCTGGGAGTGGGGAAGTATCTATTGGAGCGGGCGGCTAATGAAACTAGCTGGCTGGAAAATCTGCCCCGCAGCTCGGTGCCAATAGCCTACCTCTGGGGGTTGCTCGATGTTGTGAATCCACCACGCATCGCGCACTACGTGTGGGATACCTATCTCAACGAGCGCGAGGTCGAGAGTTCTTTCTGGGTTCTTCCCACCGCTGGGCATTATCCGCAGCGCGAGAAACCGGAGCAGGTGGCGAAGGTCATTCGCACGGCTTTGAGTGGCCCGGTGCCAGACAGCGGGTCAGAAAATGCCTTCATGCGCGAGTATGCGAGCACACGCGATGATGAAGATGCGATCTATATTGGTCGCTCCGTGCCGCGCACGATGGAGTTTCCATTCCAGGAGCTGTATACGCCTGAAGGTTATCTGCAGTAAACCCGCAGCCATTGGGCTCTAAACCAGGCTTACATATTGCGACGGTACTGCCCACCCACCTCGAAGAAGGTGTTGGTTATTTCTCCTAGCGAGCAGTGCTGCACCGCATTCATCAGTTCGGCAAAGACATTCTCATCATGCCACGCTGCCTCACGGAGACGTTCGAGGGCCTCTGGTTTCTTGTCGGCGTTGCGTTGCTTGAATGACTGCAGGCGTTGCAGCTGACTCTGTTTCTCCGCTTCCGTTGATCTAGCAAGCTCCAGATCGAATTCGGGCTCGGGCTCGTCATTCAGGAAGGTGTTGACGCCGACGAGGGGCAGGCTGCTGTCGTGCTTGCGGTGTTCATAGAGCATGGACTCATCCTGAATCTTGCCGCGCTGGTAACCAGTCTCCATGGCGCCGAGTACGCCGCCGCGCTCTGAGATGCGCTCGAATTCCTTCAGCACTGCCTCTTCTACCAGGTCGGTAAGTTCATCGATAATGAAAGACCCCTGATTAGGGTTTTCATTCACCGCCAGACCCCACTCCTTGTTGATAATAAGTTGAATCGCCATGGCCCGGCGCACCGATTCTTCGGTTGGTGTGGTGATCGCCTCATCGTAGGCATTGGTGTGTAGTGAGTTGCAGTTATCGTAAATTGCAATCAGTGCTTGTAGAGTCGTGCGGATGTCGTTAAAGGACATTTCCTGCGCGTGCAGCGAACGTCCAGAGGTCTGGATGTGATATTTCAGCTTCTGGCTGCGCTCATTGGCGTCGTACCTGAATCGCATGGCAACTGACCAGATGCGTCGAGCGACACGACCCAGCACTGTGTATTCCGGGTCCATGCCATTGGAGAAAAAGAAGGACAGGTTGTGCGCAAAATCATCCACCTGCATACCCCGCGCCAGATAGGCTTCAACGAAGGTGAAACCATTGGCCAAGGTAAAGGCAAGCTGTGAAATCGGGTTCGCTCCGGCTTCAGCGATGTGATACCCAGAAATAGATACCGAGTAAAAGTTGCGCACGCCATGCTGGGTGAAATACTCCTGGATGTCACCCATGACCTTGAGGCTGAATTCGGTGGAAAAGATGCAGGTGTTCTGGCCCTGATCTTCCTTCAAAATATCCGCTTGCACAGTGCCACGCACCTGGCGCAGAGTCTCTGCCTTGATGTCAGCCTGTTGCTCCTCCGAAGGATCCTGCCCATTGGCGTCGATGAATTTCTGTGTCTGTTGAGAGATAGCCGCATTCAGGAACATGGCCAGGATAGTCGGGGCTGGGCCATTGATAGTCATAGAAACAGACGTGCTGGGATCACAAAGATCAAAGCTGTCGTAGAGTGCTTTCATGTCATCCAGTGAGGCGATGGAAACACCGGAATTACCAACCTTACCGTAGATGTCTGGCTGTGGATCAGGGTCGAATCCATATAGAGTGACAGAATCGAAGGCCGTGGAAAGGCGCTTTGCCTCCGAGTGCTCAGACAGCTGTTTAAAACGTTTATTGGTGCGGAAGGCATCGCCTTCACCGGCAAACATGCGGGTGGGATCTTCGCTGTCACGCTTGAATTGAAACACTCCGGCAGTGAAAGGGAATTTGCCGGGGACGTTTTCCAGCAGCAGCCATTGCAATAGCTCACCATGGTCTTCATATTGCGGCAACGATACCCTTGAAATTGCAGTGCCCGATAGGGATTCTTTCTTTAGCGGGGTGCGTATTTCCTTATCCCTTATCCTGGCTATAAATTCCTGACCGCTGTAGTCCTCTTTAATTTGAGGCCAGGTATCGAGCAGTCGCTTTGCCAGATGATCGAGTGATGAATCTCGTTTTGCGATCAGTTCATCCAGGCCCTCGATTGTCTTGCCAGCTTGCGCCAGCATCGATTTGCAAGCCGCCAGTTGTTGACGCTCACGCGCCAGGTGAGATTGTTCCGAGACTTGACTATGGTAGTCCCTGACGCTTTCTGCGATCTCTGCTAGGTAGCGTTGACGTGACTCTGGAATGACCAGTGTACGTTGAGTGGATACTCGTCCTTCCTCTGCAGGCAGCATCGAGTCGAACTGTTTTAATCCATGTTGTCTAAGCTCCCCAAGCAGACACTGATATAGGGCAGTAATACCGTTGTCGTTGAACTTGGAAGCAATGGTGCCGTAAACCGGCATTTTATCTGGAGACCGGTCGAAGGCACTGCGATTGCGCTGCACCTGCTTCGATACATCCCTGAGTGCATCCTCCGATCCTTTGCGATCAAACTTGTTGATAGCAAACACATCGGCATAATCCAGCATGTCGATCTTCTCCAACTGGCTGGCAGCTCCGAATTCGGGGGTCATCACGTACAGAGAAGTGTCGACAAAAGGCACGATGCCAGCATCACCCTGGCCAATGCCCGGCGTCTCCACAATGATGAGATCAAACCCTGACAGTTTTATGGCGTCCAGAATTTCGGCCAATCGCTGTGGAATTTCTACTGAGGCATTTCTCGTCGCCAGTGAACGCATAAAGATACAATCGTGGTTGATGGCATTCATGCGAATGCGATCCCCCAACAGTGCACCACCGGTTTTCTTGCGGGTTGGATCGATGGCAAGAATCGCAATATCCAATGAATCAAGACTGTCCTGACGAAAGCGCCGCACGATTTCGTCAGTGCTGGACGACTTGCCTGCGCCACCGGTGCCTGTTATTCCCAATATAGGTGTGCTCACCTTGGCCGCCAGTAAACGCAGCTTATTGAGTTCCGAATCACTGTAGGCGTTATTTTCAATGCTGCTGATGCTGCGGGTAAGTTGGATGCGATCACCAGAGGTCAGGGCATCAATCTTTGGCTTGAATGCGCGTTTTGCGTCGCGGGTGCGCTGTAGCATGTCATCGATCATGCCCTGCAGGCCTAAAGACTGACCGTCGGCTGGGGAATAGAGTCGGGCCACACCATGGTTATGCAATTCATCGATCTCGGCAGGAATGATCACGCCACCACCACCGCCAAAAACCTGGATATGCTCTGCACCCTGGCTTTTTAATTGATCAACGAGGTACTTGAAGTATTCGATATGGCCACCCTGGTAAGAGCTGATTGCAATCGCGTCAACGTCCTCCTGGATCGCTGAACGCACAATTTCCTGCACCGACCGATTATGGGCTAGGTGAATCACCTCGGCACCGCTGGACTGNAGCATGCGCCGCATGATGTTGATGGCCGCATCGTGACCGTCGAACAGACTGGCGGCTGTCAAAAAACGCAGGTATTGTTTCTCCTCCGCGTCTGAATTATCTACTGATTTGATTTGTTGGTTATCAACAACGGACACGATTTCCCCTATCGAGCAATTAGTATTTCGCAAGCTGCGCTGGAAGCTGCGGGCGCCATTCCATGGCGTGAGCTTGGCCGGACGCAGGCATTGTGAAGAGCGCCCAATTCTAGCGTAAAAAGCCGCTCACAGGGGGTGGTTTTTGAGGAACTCGACTATTGCGGCGNCGGTATCGGCGGGTTTTTCGAGGCCAACGACATGACCGGCTCCAGGTACGATGACAAGCTTGAGCCGGTCACCGTGTTCAGCCTTCATGATATGCCCATTCTCGATTGGCGCAGTCAGGTCATCTTCACCCATGACCATTAGCAATGGCCCTTCGCCACCTGCTACCCACTCTTCCAGTGGGGTGCTGCGATTCGCCTGTCCCTGGGCAGCCCTCGCATCTGGCCAGTAACGCAGACTTTCTACATAGTCTTCAACAAGTGCGTCTGCAGTTGCTGCAGAGAACAGTGTACGGCGAGCCAGCCNCATCTTTTCGTCGAAGGTTAGATTCCTGTTGCTCAGCAATATGCCAAGTTCACCCGGTTCGGTTAGTGCGGGAACAATACCGCCAGCAGCGATAAGGATGACACTTGCCACTCTTTCCGGGTAATCGGTGGCTAGCATNCGCGAGGTGCGGTTCCCAAACGCCCAGCCCGCTATATGAAATTTATCTGCTCCGAGTTGATCGGCAACAGCAATGACATCGTCTGCCAGCTCATGCAGCGTGAGATCATTGAGATTGCCCGTGCTGCCCATAATGCCGCGTTGGTTAATTACCACCAGGCGATAGCCCGCATCGGCAATAAGCGGGCCGATGCGCTTGTATCTTGAGTAGTCACCGCCAGAGCCGGGCAGGGCCAGGATCAGCTCTGCGGGTGTAGAATCGGGCGTCCACTCCACCACATTCAGCTCGGCGTGACCGATATCTATCGTGTATCGCAGGCCATCCTGAGCGAGTGCGGAGCCAAGCAAGTTGCTGAAGAAAAGGTAAAACCAAATGAGCGTTCTTAAAGGCTTCATATTAAAGGGCCTCTGATGATCTCTGTCAGGATATTTTTATTTTAGAATCGACCGTTCGTTATCTTAGATAGTGAGACTAACCTGCTAAAAGCTGATTTTCCAGTGCTCGAGCACCAGCAGCAATGCATTTGTGGCGCTATCACATAGTTTGTATGGTAACCTCATGTCTACATGGATGTTTTTTACCATTCTTGCAGTGATCATGCAGTCCATCAGGACCGCGGGCCAGAAGCAAATGGCGCAATCACTTACTGCCGAGGCAACCACGCTGGTGCGGTTCCTGTTTGGTTTGCCCTTTGCGTTTATTTACTTTTCGTTGTTGTGGCGGACCAATACCGGCCTGGAAGTGGTGCTGAACGCGAATTACTGGCTTCCAGCCAGCCTGGCGGCGGTCTCACAAATTGTGGCAACACTGTGCCTGGTTAAGGCGCTCACCCTGCGTAATTTTGCGGTGGGTACGGCTCTGGCGAAAACTGAAGCCATCATGACCGCTCTCCTGGGATCACTTTTCTTCGCTGCTAGCCTGTCTGTGCTGGGTTATATTTCGGTATGCGTTGGTGTGTTCGGTGTACTGTTATCGAGCAATTGGCGGATTAGTGTGCCGGGTCTGATGAACAACGCGAGCATCAAGTATGGTCTTGGGGCCGGACTGGGTTTTGCTCTGGCTTCGCTCTGGATTCGACAGGCATCGCTATCACTCGCGGCGCCAGTACTGTTGAGCGCTGCTACAGTGTTGGTATACATGGTGGCATTACAAACGCTGATCTGTCTCGCGCTCATCTTTTACAGGCAACCCGCTCAGTTCACCCTGATCGCCGACAACTGGCGTTCGGCACTATTTATTGGCTTTGCCAGTGTTGCAGGATCCATCGGCTGGTTTACCGCCATGAGCCTGCAGGAAGCCGCGCTGGTGAAGACTCTTGGGCAAACCGAGTTTGTTGTTACCTTGTTTATCACTTATTTTTATTTCGGAGAGAGGATTGCGCTGCGAGAGTATCTTGGCATGGGTCTGATCGCGATCAGCGTTGGCCTGCTGGTGGCCGCTAGCTAGTGCGCGCAAAATAAAAGCGATATCCGTGCATGAATGCATTTGGAATCCGCTGTTCCGCTGCGGCTAGTAGGCCAGTTGAGCCTTGTTTTCCGACTAGGAATCAGTCGCTTTGAGCGCAAGAAGTTCAGACGAGCAGCAGCCTAGCCCTGCAGCAACGTAGTTTCATAATCCAGCCCCATCAGGCGCTGCAGAATGTCCTGGCTCTGGCTGGCACCTCGGGTTTTTACCGTAAGGTAAAGACCCGCATCTTTCACCGGTAAGTTGGAGAACATACGCTGATGGGAAACTTCGACGATATTGCCACCAGCATCACCAATGGCCTCGGTGATATCAGACAAAGTGCCAGGTAAGTCTTGAAGACGTATCAGGTAACGCACAATGCGCCCCTATTTTATCAGTCTACGCATCAGTATCGCTGCCAGGATGCGTGGGTCTTTATTGGCGCCACGGAGGATGACGCCCGTGCTCGAGTCTTTGAATTGCGCGCTGTGGCTGGCAACCGCAGCCAGCGCCGCGGCGCCAGCACTCTCGGTCTTTTCCCGCCGCGTAACGGCCTTCAAAAATAATCAGCAGTCGGCGACCACTCTCCCGAATGGAGTTCTGCAGGCGCACCATCTCAACCTGTAAATCAAGAAATTCCGGGTCGTTTCCCAGGGCAAAATCATGGTTTCAGAGCCAAATTGGACTTCATGCCAGTTTACCCAAAATCTCTCTCCAAAATATGACAGTTTCGCCACGTGGATTCTGTATCTTTCCGTGCTCTGCGCTATACAATTGCATGGAAAACGGGAGATGATGGCTCTGGTTTAATATCCAGACAATCAATTTTCAAGCACATAACAGAAAGGAAAACGAGGCGATAATAATGGCGAAAGCACGCACCAAGCCCATTCAGTGGTTATTAGTTACGGTTCTGGCACTTGGATTTACGCAGGGGTTTGCCCAGGACTGGCCGGCGGAACCGCCCGCAGAGGCACCAGCGGACTGGGGTCCAGTTTCCTTAAATCTTGAAGAGATAGAGTATCCTTGGCCGGTACATTACCTTGATTTGCGCCGATACGGCCAGAAAATGCTTATGGCTTATATGGATATCCCGCCAACGGGATCAGCCAATGGTCAGACCATATTCTGGCAACACGGTCATAACTTCTACTCTGAGCCCTATCAGGAAAGTTTTCGCCGGCTCACGGCTGCCGGATTTCGCGTGATTGCGGTGGATCGCATCGGTTACGGTAAGTCTTCCAAACCACTCATTCCCTATAACTTCAATTTTGTCGCGGCCAATATGAAGGCACTGATGGATGAGTTGGGTATTGAGCAGGTTGCGGCAGTGGGGCACTCCATGGGCGGCATGGTGGTTAGCAGGTTTTCAATGCTTTATCCGGAGAACGTGACTCATGTTGCTATGGTCAATCAGATAGGCTTGTCAGACTCTCGTCAGAGCAGGACCTGGCGTGACCCCCTTGCAAGTGATCCTGCAACCCCAAGCTACCAGTCAGTCCTGCGCGGACATCGACGATACTACCCACGAGATTGGCCACCAGCACATTTGGAATATGTGCGCCGCCAGTATGGTCAAACCCTTAGCGGAGATTATCCCCGCTACGCCCGTGTGCGAGCCATGGTCAGCGATATGCTTTACAACGACCCTGTTGTCTATGATTGGCAGCATATCGAAACCAAGGCGCTGGTTATTGGTGGCGAAGAGGATGACCTTGCCGATGATTTCGTTGCGCGAGTCAATCATGTGCACAGCGAGTTGCCCAATTCGGCCTTGCACCTCTATCCTGAAATCGGACATAACCCCCAGGTAGAGATTCCGGACCAGTTTCATGCTGACCTGATTCGTTTCCTCTTGTCAGATCCGAATGAGCCAGCGAGCGAGTGGCGCTAGTATTCCAGAAGGTAGCAGGGCTTCCAGCACTGCTGCCTGTCTAGCCTGCAATTCCATATTTCCTGTAGTTCCTGACTTCTCTCCAATTATTGTAGGGCGCAGACTGGCCCCGCTTTATTGCGCTCGCTGCCAGTTTTTCAAGTGAAGACCGTCAGCGTTGCGAGGTTGCGGGCATGGATGATTTTTTGGGACAACTTCCGCGTTTTAAAAAGCTCAATAGCGGACTGACCTTAAGATTATTCTTAACGTTTCTCTGCATCTAGCATCATGCTTTGCGTCAATCTTTGCTGCGTGTCGCTCGGACTTCATGCACATCACTCCCTTTTACTCAACTCACTCTTCAGGGTAAAGTCGTATTCGGTTTTGGAATTTTATCTAGCGCAATAATCGGATAGAGAAAACATGGATTCCCATGCTGTTAATCTTAGCTATGCTAGTGGTGCCTACGACCAACCTTTAATTGGTTTGCCGATTTCGCAGTTTTTCGACAATGTCGTGGCCCGTTATGGCGAACGAGAAGCCGTGGTCTCCTGTCATCAGGGTATTCGCTGGACCTATGCGCAGCTTGCGGAGAGGGTGAACCAGCTTGCGCGGGCGTTTATCGCGGCTGGCTTTGTTAAGGGAGACCGGGTCGGCATTTGGTCACCGAATAATGTGGAATGGCTGTGTACCCAGTATGCTACTGCCAAGGTTGGCATTGTCCTTGTCACGATCAATCCCGCATACCGGACCCATGAATTGGCTTACGTGCTTAAGCAAGCTGGCTGCAAAGGCCTGGTAATCCAAAACTCGTTCAAGTCTTCAGATTACATCGCGATGCTAACTGAACTTTGCCCTGAGCTGGCAACAGCAAAGGCGGGTGCCCTAAGCTCTGCCGAGTTCCCCCTACTTACAACCGTGGTGTCGAACACCGCGAGTGAAGTGGCTGGAATTCACAACTGGGCAGAGTTCCGAGCTGCTGGCGACAAGGTCTCTGCGCAAACTCTCGCAGCTTGCGTCGACGAACAGGATATGGACGATCCCATCAATATTCAGTACACCAGTGGCACCACCGGATTTCCTAAAGGTGCAACTCTTAGCCATCACAATATTCTCAACAATGGCCATTTTGTGGCGGCAATTATGCAGTTTAGCGAGCGCGACCGGCTAGTGATTCCGGTGCCACTCTATCATTGCTTCGGCATGGTAATGGGTAACCTTGGTTGTTTAAGCCATGGCGCCTGTGCGATCTACCCAAGTGAGGGCTTTGAGCCGGAGGCGGTGTTGGCTGCGATAGAGGCGGAAAAGGCAACGGCGTTGTTCGGTGTGCCGACCATGTTCATCGCGGAACTTGGCCTACCCATGTTCAATAATTTCGACTTGAGTTCATTGCGTACCGGCATAATGGCTGGTGCGCCTTGTCCGGTGGAGACTATGAAGCAGGTTAATGACCTCATGCATATGACCGAGGTAGAAATTGCTTACGGCATGACTGAGACCAGCCCCGTAAGTTTTCAGTCGCGGGTTGATTCTCCGCTCGACAAGCGCGTAAGCACGGTCGGCCGGGTGCACCCCCATGTCGAAGTAAAAATCATTGACCAGGACACGGGGCGAACTTGCACGGTTGGCACCATGGGTGAACTCTGTACTCGGGGCTATTCGGTGATGCTGGGATACTGGGAAAATCCAGACGCCACTGCCGCCGCAATAGACAGCGACGGCTGGATGCATACTGGCGACACCGCGATCATGGATGTTGAGGGCTATGTGAATATAGTAGGTCGGATCAAGGACATGATTGTGCGTGGGGGAGAGAATGTTTACCCGCGGGAAATCGAAGAGTTTCTCATGACTCACCCTGCGATAGATGCAGTGCAGGTGACCGGTGTGCCTGATATAAAGTTTGGTGAGGAAATTGTCGCCTGGATTAATATCAAAGAAGACGCCCAGCTGAGCGAGGCTGAAATCAAATCATATTGCGATGGTCAGATTGCCCACTTCAAGGTGCCTCGTTATATCCGATTCAGCACAGAATTCCCGATGACTGTGACGGGCAAGGTACAGAAATTCAAGATGCGCGAAATCAGCATGCAGGAGCTGGGACTGCAAGATACGAAAACAGCCTAAGCTTTCTGTTAATGCCACCTGTAGTATTTCAGGCTAGGTAACGGCAATGGTCCATCCCTGAGGATGCGACTCCAAACCCGTTCACCGATGCGGTGTGCCTCTCCCAGTAAGGCAGTTTCATCCAGTATGGTTAAGCTGCGGTCTCTCATGACAAACTTGTCATCCACCATTCCCGACTCTATGTCTGAAGGTTGCCCATTATAGATCCAGGCGGAGAGGATTCGGCCGGATGGAGTGAGCCTCCGATGGTTTTTGTCCTCGATCGATTTAGGTAGCCAAGGACCCTGCCTTAGAGTCATGCGTGTCGTAAATCCAGTGCTGTGCTCAATGCCAGAGTTGTGCTGCGCAAGAAATCCAAAGCACCTTGGTACACGTAATACTCGGTACAGAGGGAAATATTTATGAAAGCAACCATTAAGTTATNGATCAGTGTACTNNGTNTGCTTGTATTTGCAGGAAATACNGCTTTGGCAATCGANGAACCGGACTANACTGTGATCGCCGAAGTNGATGGTATCGAGTANCGAAAGTACGCAGATTACATTGTCGCCGAAACCTTGNTTACCGAGGCCAGCAGTCGCAACCGGGCGGCTAATCAGGGATTCCGGCGTCTGTTTGGCTACATCACAGGCGAAAACCACTCACAGACCAAAGTTCAGATGACTGCACCCGTGCAGCAACAGCCCAGTCAAAAGATTGCCATGACCGCTCCCGTTCAGCAGTCAGCCAACGAGGCTGGTTGGAAGATTGCTTTTGTAGTGCCAAGCGAATTTAGCTGGGACACCGCGCCACAACCCACTAACCCCGACGTCTACCTGCGTCAGGTGCCAGGGGAAATCGTTGCCGTGAAGCGTTACTCAGGTCGTTGGACCGATAAGAACCTGACGCGCAAAACAGAAGAACTTCTGCAGGCGCTAGAACAGTCCGCCATACAGCCCACAGGNAACGTGGTGAGTGCTTCCTACAATGCGCCTTTTACNCCACCTTTCATGCGCCGCAATGAGGTAATGGTGNCAGTGGAAAGGACGCCAGAATCCTGATTAAGAGGNNTGGACCTGCCCATTTCCGTCCTTTCTCTGTCCGTCGGGGATCGCAANTTCCAGTNGTCCGGANTTTNCATGCCAATAATCTATGCAAAACAAGGGTTTATCGAATCGGAATCTTCGATCAAGCCCATCGAAATTAATCGTTTTACCGATCACAGCGCACGGCGTATATTCTNAGCTNTTTTTAGTGTTTACACGCAAATTTTGATGCTCACTAGGAGACATACATGTTCAAGAAAACCATTTCTGCTTTGACGATTGCCGCGCTGAGTGCCTCGCCGCTGAGTCAGGCTATCGCACAAAGCACTGCGCCAGATAATGACTACTGGTGGCCTAACCGCCTCGATCTTGGCCCTTTGCGCGCAGATTCTGTAGGCATGGATCCACGCGGTGACGATTTTAACTACGCGCAAGCCTATGAATCCCTGGATATGGATGCGCTTATCGCTGATCTCACTGCACTGATGACCGACTCCCAGGATTGGTGGCCCGCTGACTTCGGTCACTATGGTCCCTTCTTTATCCGCATGGCCTGGCACAGTGCCGGTACCTACCGCGTCACTGATGGTCGTGGCGGTGCCGATGGCGGCATGCAGCGGTTCGCACCGCTGAACAGCTGGCCCGACAATGCCAACCTCGATAAGGCTCGACGCCTGCTTTGGCCAATCAAAGAAAAATACGGCCGAGCGATTTCCTGGGCTGACTTGATGATTCTGGCCGGCACTGTNGCCATGGATGATATGGGATTCGAGACACTCGGTTTCGCCGGTGGTCGCGTCGATGAATTCCAGCCTGAAGATGTGAACTGGGGNCCGGAGGGCGAGTGGCTTGGCGCCGATCGTCGTGACGCGTTGGGATCTCTGCGCGGACCCTTGGGGGCGGTGCAGATGGGTCTGATTTATGTCAATCCAGAAGGACCTGATGGTAATCCTGACCCGATGGCATCCGCCCGGCGTATTCGCGAGTCATTTGGCCTAATGGCGATGAACGATGAAGAAACTGCGGCGCTAATTGCTGGCGGTCACACTTTTGGTAAGGCCCACGGTGCAGCTAACTCGGGCGACCACGTAGGTACTGACCCAGAAGCGTCAAGTATNGACCAGCAAGGCTTTGGNTGGCAAAACAGCTATGGAGCTGGGAATGCGGGCGATACTATTACCAGCGGTTTTGAAGGCGCTTGGACCTCTACACCAACCGATTGGTCAAACGGCTACCTCACCAACCTGTATACCTATGATTGGGAGCAAACCGCAAGTCCTGCTGGCAACACCCAGTGGATTCCAAGCAATGGTGCTGCTTCGCTGCTAGTGCCGGATGCGTTCGATTCAAGCACGCGTCATGCGCCGATCATGTTCACCACTGACCTGGCGCTAAAAATGGATCCAGCCTATGCGGAAATCACCGAGCGTTGGTTGCAGAACCCTGATGAATTCGAAGATGCTTTTGCGCGCGCCTGGTTCAAGTTGACTCACCGTGACCTTGGTCCAACTTCTCGTTACCTGGGCGACATGGCCCCTTCTGAAGAATTCATCTGGCAAGACCCGGTTCCTAAAGTGGATTATGCTTCGATCAACGATCGTGATATCAGTAACTTGAAAGAAGACATCCTAGAGTCTGGACTAAGCACTGCAGAGCTGGTTCGCGCAGCCTGGTCTTCAGCTTCCAGCTTCCGTATAACAGACATGCGTGGTGGCGCGAATGGTGCCCGCGTGCGTTTGGCTCCTCAAAACAGATGGGATGCCAACAACCCGGAAGAGCTGGNTCGTGTTATCAGNACCCTGGAAAANATTCAGGAAGACTTCAATAGCTCACANCGTCGCAAGCAGGTTTCTCTTGCCGATCTNATCGTGCTGGGAGGTGCTGCCGCGATCGAACAGGCTGCTGAGCGTGCTGGCATTGAAGTTGAAGTACCGTTTGCGCCGGGTCGCTCTGATGCTAGCCAGGAGCAAACTGATGTGGAGTCATTCTCTTATCTCGAGCCCACAGCAGATGGTTTTCGCAACTTCTTTGTCAACGCCAATGAGCGCAATCCAGCTGAGATGCTTATTGAGAAAGCTGCGCTGCTGGATCTGAACGTGCCTGAGATGACTGTTCTCATTGCCGGTATGCGCGTGTTAGACGCCAATACAAACGGGGCGCAGCACGGTGTATTCACTGACCGCCCGGGCACGCTCAGCAATGATTTCTTCACTAACCTGGTGGACATGTCTACCATCTGGGCGCGCTCACCTTCGGATGAAGGCGTCTATGTGGGTCGCGACCGCAACACCAGCGAAGTGAAGTGGACCGCCACGCCAGTTGATCTGATCTTTGGTTCAAACTCTGAGCTGCGCGCTGTGTCAGAGTTCTATGCGCAGAACGACGCCCAGGAGCAGTTTGTTCACGATTTCGTTGATGCCTGGATCAAGGTGATGAAGGCTGACCGCTTCGATCTATCCGCAGGGCAGCGCGGCGAGATGATGGCGAGCAATTAATCCTTATCCTGGTTTCTGCATAATCAGTAAGAGAAAGCGGCACCTCGCGGTGCCGTTTTTTTCTGCATGAAATTTCTCATCTTACTCAGGTTAACGGTTTCGAACTTCCACGTGGGCGATCTTGCCGCCGCTTACTACAATGCGGTCCGTTCCCGGGCGAACGAGCTCTTCATTCGCGCTGTTTTTGGCTTTGAGGGTAAATTCTATTTCGACAATATGGTCGGACAGTGCGGTGCGAGAGTGAACTTCCCAATGTAGAGAGGGGAAAGCCCCGAAGAAGGCGTTCATCATCTCTCGAATATCTTGAATCCCAAAATACAGTCCTGTGTTGTCCGAACTGTAGGTTGCGTCGGCAGCAAACATAGCAAATATTGACTCTAAATCGCGGGCGTTGGAAAGGGCGAAGTAAGCTGAAGCGATTGAATCTGCCGTCATGCTGGGTAACTACCCTAGTTTGTGAGAGCGGGATAGGAATTTCCCTGACCACTGTGCCACAACTGGTATCTGATGTTTAGACCCAGTTTGTCTTGATCAGATGGGCAGGAATTTTGTCAGCGATGCGTTCATGCAGCTTTGGCAGTTTGGACCAGTGCAGGCCGCCATTGTAATGGTGAGCCGTGTGGTAGCCGAGATTGCCGGTAAACACGTTGTACCATTTGTTGAGATTGTTGTTTGAGGCTTCGAATTGATCGTTGGTGTTCAGTCCAGCGTGATGCTCGAAGGTTGCCCAGGCTGTCAAAAATAAACCCATGAACATGGGTATCACAAACAGCAACAGCGCGGCCAACGGTTTGTACCACAGCATCGCGGCTAGAACCACGGAAGTAATGGCGCTGAACAGCAGGAAATCTCGCTGCTCTTTAGGGTGCTGTTTACCAACCAGATAACCCCTATAGTAAGCGGTGGCTGTAACATTCAAGCTGTATTCCAACTCACCCATCCGGCTGCCATCTTTGCGAAGCCAGCGGCTTTCATCTTTCGTCTGATCCAGGAAGTTTTGATGGTGACCATAGACATGATGCAGAACCCAAAGGTTTGTGGTCACCCCGGTGTGCAGCGCATAGAAAAATTCGAGGATGCGGTTGAGACCAGTCTGGCGAAAGGTCGGCGCATGCTGATGATGATGATTCCAGGCGCAAATCTGCGACTTCGGAATAATCATCAGGTAGAAATAAATACCCAACACATAGGGGTTGGAGACTGAGAAATACAGCGCTAAGTCCAACGCACTAAATGCTAGGATGCAGGCGATTGGGATTCGGTCTTCAGCATGCTTAAAAGCAGCAAAACGGTGGGTCACTTACGGCACGTCCTTGTCAAATACTACTCGCAGATTCTGGCATAACGGAGATTTTTTGCCAATTGAATTTATCTGGTAAGGGCAGCTGCTGACAGTTGCTGCGATAATACACCAGGATTAGTAGACAGATGGTTAGAGCAGGTTCGCTCAGCAAGGTGATCTTTATTCTGGAAAGACGCCATCATCGACTTGAAACTCTCAAAAAGTGGGCCTGAACACATAGGGTTCAAAAATCAATTCGGCCATATCATTCTCGGTAATGAGGACAAGCCGGTCTTCCTCCAGGCGCAGTCGACGGGTATTTTGTAGATTCATGATGTAGAAGTTGAAAAGGGAGGGTGGCTCGCAGAGTTTGCGGGTTGTGACCAGCCTGGTCAGGGTGAGCGTTTCGCCCTCGTGATTCCAGGTTGCACCTGCCTCATTACAGTCGGCGGTAATGGCGCTTCGATTTTCAAGCCGAAAACGAAGCAGATAGCTTTCGGGATTGTCTGGTCTCTGCACCAATCCTGAAATGCCACGCATTTCGATCAGCTGCCAGGAAGTGTTTGCCAGTGGTGATGCGGATTGCGGTTGCCCAAAGGCCAAGGAGCCCAGAAATAGGCTTAACAGGGCTAGCCCCGTGGCGGCGATGGTTCCAAGTCTGGCGCCTGGCGTGATTGTTATCATGCCGCAAGTTTAGCGCAAAAAATTCACAGATGGGAACAGGTCTATTATGTCTCAGGCGATTGCTTCTGTTAGTGCCGTAATCTCGGCTTCGATCTCATCTCTGTGCCGCAGCTGCACGAACAACGCTTCAACCGTGGTGCCACTGGCGAGGCCCAGCAGGCAGCCCAGCACCGCGCCGCGGTGCACATTGTCGCCGCCAAGATTGGTATTCGACAGTAATCCGGCTTGCTGCGATTCGCAATATTTGTAGGCCAGGTAGAGTACGCTAGGCCAGGAGTCGGTAATGTAGCAAGCTGAGGAAAACGTGCGCCCAACCACATCGTTGTCACTGTGAATTTTTGGAGCGATCTTGGACAGCTGCAGGCTAATGCTGCGCTTACTCCATGCGCTGATCACCGTGGCTGCATCTTTGTCTTCTCTCAGAAATAGCAGTTCGTCCAGCAGGCCAACGTAATCCTTGCAGACCTTGGTTAGATACTGATCTGGATGTGTTAGCAACAGGTGCTCCACGCAGATGTCTCTCACCCTTTCCAATGACGTGCCCGACAACCGCTCTGCGAATACGATTGGCGCAATAGTGACGAGGCCGCCGATCGAAGCCGTGTCGTGGGTCACTGCACCGCATTCCTCGGCCGGTTTGCCAAGCTCGAGATTGGCAAAGAAACCGCGATGGTAAGACTCGGCATAAGTGTCGGGGTGGCGGGCCGGATCAGCAGTCATGAGCTCGATATAGGCAGCCAGAAACGCGTCGCGGTCATAGTGGCCCTGATTGTCGTGCAGCACCTTTAGCACTGCTCTGGCGCAATAGGCGTTCAGGGTGTTTTCGCCCGCGGGCATACCTTGATGATAATGCTGGTTGGGTTGGTCCCAGTATTGGCGTCGCCCCTTGAGAATCACGTCTCCAACCACCTCGCGTCGTTCGTCATTGGCAGCTTGAGGCCTGCGGCCTCCTTTTTGAGTGGAATGCAGAGACATAATGGAGGAAGGATGAAATGCAGGTGCCGCTTCGAATCCTGTCACACCTCCTGGAAACTGGCGAAAGATATCCATTGGGTTGTAGTACCAATGGACAGGCATGGCGAGCGCGTCGGCGACAAACAACGATTTAAGTGCAGAGATTGCGCGCTTCTGTGGGGTGATAGTCAGTGACATAATTAGAGTGGCTGTTTGTGATATATTGCTAACAGTGAACGTTCATTGCAGTAACCCGGATCAACCGGGCAATTTCTGCACAGGCCAGTTGAGAATTGTTGCCTGCTTGATGTGTGTCAAGTCACGGGTGCGCGCCACTGCTAAGTTATTCACTGAGATATCAATGTCTGATATCGGTGCTAGTGGCGATGCGCAATTTCAAAAAGAGGCGATAGCAATGTCTAGAGACGTCGGAGACCGCTATAGATGTGGACGGTGCGGTACTGAGTTAGTCTATGAAAAGCCATGCCCCTGCGATGAATGACAGCCCAATTCTGAAATCTGCTGTGGAGAGCAGATGAAGAGGGTGGGAGTATAGTGCTTTTGCAATTATCAGGAAGAAGCCGTGAAAGGCTCTAAAATCAGGATTATGGCCGGGATCGCCTTTGCAGGGACTATGGTGTTTGGACTGGCGTCTTGTGGCACCAGCGACGCTGGATTTCCACCAATTGGTAATCCGCCAGCTTTTGGCTATGCGGATGGTGACGAGTTGCGTTCAACTAAGCATCGTCGGGCATTTGAGCCGCAGCTGGACCTGGCAATGATAGGTGGAGACTGCCGGGATACCATGCTCCAACAACAGATCGTCAATCACCTTGATAACATCAAAGGAATTGGGGCTGATTTGCGACAAGGCGATATGGCTTCAAGACACTAGTTTCTACTTCGTGGTATGGCTGATTTCCTCAACAATGTGGAGAGGGCTCGTATGAATGCGGAGTCAAAACCTCCTCGCTGCTACCTTGCTCACGGTGTATTCAGCAACTGCGTAAACTTCCACGATACCGTGCGCTAGGCTTCTTTCATTTCCTCTGTCCCAGAGCTATTCTTCGTTCTACTGTTGAGCCATAAGCTAATGCTATTTGTGTGCGAACGCCTGCTCCTTTATCAGCAACACTGCCTTCCCCCGAGCGGAAGCGCCAATTAAAACACATAATGTTCAGCTATGACCTCCGGCGGCGATCTAAGTCGCGAGTGTGATGAAAAAGAATTCGGCCACACAAGATTCACATCGAAAATATTGCGAAACGCATTGCGCTAGTTACCAATCTTACCCGACCTATGAGCCAGCTCTGAGGATTCAGCGTATTGCAAAATATGCGTAAAAAAGCTGATAAACCGGCGCTCTGTGCATTTTGTCATCGCGGCGTGGAACTGACCTTCCATCACCTGATTCCAAGAAAAGTCCATCGACGCACCTACTTTAGAAAGCATGTGGAGCGTGAGCAGCTGAATCGGGGTATCTGGGTTTGTCGGCTTTGCCACAGGGGAATCCACAAGCGCTTTGATGAGATGGCATTGGCTAAGCACTTCAACACTTCAGAGCGACTCTTGGCTGATACGGCCCTGCAGCGTCACTTTGAGTGGGTCGCAAAACAGAAATCCTGAGCCGAATAAATAGAGCGCATCGGTATTTCCACGAAACAGGGAATGTGGAGCTTGTCGGCAAGTATTTGGCTGATTATGCGCATTGCGATGACTTCTTCATTTGAGTCTTGATACCACTATAACGTAGTGTGGTCAGTTCGGTAACAGCTGTACGTGCTATCGGCCCGTATTACCAAGAGTCGCTGCCTTGATTTTTAGACAGCGCAAATAGCAGGGCAATTTGTAAGGCCAACGCAGCAAACACCACCAGATTTAGCTCGATCAGGCCAGCTAGAGTAAACGCAATTAAACTGATTGTTCCGTTAATTAGGGCATAGGGGAGCTGAGTGCGGAAATGCTCTATCTGGGGACAGCCGGCTCCGGTGGAGGACAGGATCGTGGTTTCTGAAATGGGTGAGCTATGATCGCCGAATAGGCCGCCGGATAGTACCGCGCCCATACAGACGTAAAGTGGTGCACCGATGGTAACCGCGGTGGGAATTACCAGCGGAAACATGATTGCGAAGGTCCCCCAGGAGGAACCCGTGGCGAAACTAATTGTTGCCGATAGCAGGAAGACTATTGTGGGCAGGAGCCAAGCTGGTAGTGCAGCTTGTGCAACGCTGGAAATATAGGCCGCGGCTCCCAGATCTCTGCCAAGGTCCGAAAGCGCCCATGCCAACAAGAGCGTCACTGCAACAAGTGTCATCCCCGCCATACCTTTTAGGTAGACATCAATGCTCTGTAATACCGATCTAACTTTGAGGCTTGCCATGAGAACGATCAGCAGCGCAGCTGCGCTGAAGTAAGCAGTAGACAAACCCGCGCGGAACGCAGAGCCTGAAACTTGTTGGGTTGGAAAACCTAAAGGCACCAATAGCAGGCAGAGCACGATCGCTAGCACACAGAGCGGTGCCCAGACCAGGACTGGTTTCGCGTTTGGATGTGTGAAAGCCTCGTTTACATCAGCTTGTGCAGCTTTGTCATCAGGGTATCGCGCCAGTTGATTCTGGGCTGCAATTTCCGCGTCTCGCATTGGGCCAAGGTCAAGCTTCAAGTAAGCCAGCAACGGTACCATAGCAACAGCAAGCCAGGCATAGAATTGAAACGGAACAGTTCGGATAAAGGCCGTAAACTCGTTTTCATCCAGATCTAGCGCCGTAAATTCTTGGTTCATAAGGCTCATGATATAGACACCCCAACCAATAAAGGGCACGAGGATGGCAACCGGTGAGGAGGTTGAGTCGATGATATAAGCGAGCTTCTGTCTTGATATTTTCAGCCGGTCCGTAAATGGACGAAACACTGGGCCAATGATGAGTGGCGTACCCAGGTCGGAAAAAAAGATTGCAATTCCGCCGAACCAGGCAGCGATCTGAGCTTGCTTCTTGTTCTTGACCCAGAGATTGATTGATCGCGCAAACGCTGCGCCGCCGCCACTATTCTCCATCAGTGCCACAAATCCGCCAATGAAAGCGAGCAACACAAGTACGCCAGCGTTATAGGAATCTGTTAGTTCCGGCACGATATGATCAGTCACCATGGTGCTAAGGCCGGTAAAAGGGTTAAAACCATGCAGCATTAACACGCCAGCGAAGACGCCGCTGAATAAACCGATGATAACGTTCTGCGTATAGAGCGATAGGCTCAGGGTAATAGCGATGGGAATGAGGGATGTCGCGCTTGGCTCTGGCATGCAGCAAGTAAACAGTTAAAACCAGGGAGGTTCAAGCTTGCGTCGCGCATCTACGAATCATTCCGATGTGGAATTACTGGCACGGTGCTTTCAGCAAAGTTACGGATCGCGAATCGAAATGATTCTCATTATCTAAGTCATTGAATTAAATAAGAAAATTGAAAATATTGTTGAGATCTGTATACTCTTTTTAAGCGTTTAATAGCCTGACGCAAATCCGGAGGAATGGAATTATGCAAGGCAGCAGTAAAGTAGTAAGCATGCTGAATAAAGTATTGAAATCGGAGTTGACCTCCATCAATCAGTATTTTTTGCATGCGCGAATGTATCGAAACTGGGGAGTCGATGCCCTCAACGAGGCTTGTTACAAGAAATCCATCAAGGATATGAAACAAGCCGATGAATTGATCAATCGGATACTTTTTCTCGGCGGTTTGCCCAACCTGCAGGATCTCGGAAAGCTCTATATTGGCGAGCACACCGAAGAGATGATCAAAATGGATATGCACTTTGAATTGGAGCAGTTGCCTGTGCTCAAGGACGCTATCGCGCTATGTGAATCTGAGCGTGACTATTTGAGCCGCGAATTACTCCAGGAGATTCTTGGCCACGAAGAAGACTACGTGGATTGGTTGGAAGCACAGGAATATCAGATCGAGCATGTAGGTATTCGAAACTATATTCAGTCGCAAACAAGTTAAGGAGATNAATCNTGAAAGGAAGTCAAAAGATCATTGATGCACTGAACGGACTGCTAGCCTTGGAGCTTGCGGCGATGGATCAGTATTTTATCCATTCCCAGATGTATCAGGACTGGGGGTTGCACAAGCTCTATGAGCGCATTGCCCATGAGTTCGATGATGAAAAAGGACACGCCACAGCGCTGATTGAGCGCATGCTTTTCCTAGAAGGCATGCCAGACATGGTGACCAGGGATGGCTTCAAAGTCGGCTCGGACGTCAAATCCATGTTAGAGAGTGATCTGCGAGTAGAATACGAAGTCGCAGCCAGGCTCAAAGCTGCCATAGCCCTGTGCGAAGAGGAACGAGACTATGCCACTCGGGACACGCTGGTTCCGCTGCTGGATGACACAGAAATGGACCATGCTTACTGGCTGGAGCAGCAGCTCGGTCTAATTGAGCGTCTGGGTATGGAAAACTACACTCAATCGCAGTTGGGTGAAGCACCGGCGCATGGATAGNCTTCAGGTAAAATCCTGNTTGTTGAACCATTGAGATGCGAACTAGCGGGGTTGAAACAGATAGTTCGCATTCGCGCTTCCTTNCACCTTTATTNTCCTGCTCTCAGTTAAGNTTGGCTTGAGGGGTTTTGGACANCGANTATTGTCCTGTTTTAAAAAAGGTTCCTAAGCAGAGTCGGTCTGCACAGAAGGGGGCAGATGCAATCTCTCTGTATGTAGGGCCCTCGGTTTTCTTTTTTGCTCCACTCACAAGCCATCTGCACCTTGCCTCTTGCCTGACGATCGTTATCCCGTAAACTATCGCTCTCAATCCAGGTGTCGCGTTGTTAGCGATCACAACATCTCGCGCTAGCGCGAATCGGGAGAGACCCATGACCGATATCATCAGCTCGGATACTCAAACCCTTAACTACCTGGAACTCGTCGATTCCCTGAATCGCCTGTTGCGAATTCGCACCACACCTATTGGCATGAAAATGTATGAGCAGGCATCGGATATGGAAGCAATCCCACGTATTCGCCGCCCCCAGGCTATTCACACCACCGATCAGGTTGTTGGTATGGCAGCCCGCAATGGCTGGACCGTGGGCATTACAGCCGATGACCTAGTAGGGGCGCAGTGTAAAGCGGTTATAGGTTTGCACCCTAGAGACGAGGAGTGGTTAGCTGGTGAACGCTACCGTGGTGTTTGGTATGGGGATGATGAAAGTGCCAGGGCTCATCAACAGGCTATGGATGTGGTGGTGTTTGGGCATTACCAGGCAATGGCCGTCAGCCCCCTGGCGAGTGGTCGGCTCGATCCACCTGACATCTGCCTGATTTATGCGACTCCCGCTCAGATGATCCTGTTCATCAATGGGCTTCAGTACTCCGGTTATAAGAAATTGGAATGGGGTTGTGTCGGTGAATCCTCCTGCGCCGACTCCTGGGGACGTGCCCTCAGCACTGGCGAACCCAGCCTGTCATTGCCATGTTTTGCCGAGCGCAGATATGGGGGCGTGATGGAGGATGAGCTGCTGATGGCAATCCCACCGGGATTTCTACCCAAGGTGATTGCCGGGCTGGAGCAACTCTCGGTAAATGGTCTGCGCTATCCTATTCCCCAGTATGGCATCAACAACGATGTCCGCGCGGGAATGGGCGTCAGTTACGAGAGCTGATTCGGGCAGAGGCGAGTTAATTCGTTCCAATCAGGGAGGCACTGATGGCGCTCACCGAGGCGCCGTGGTGCAAATTCCTGTTGTGAATCAGTATTCTCAATAAGCTGATCAGGTCCTATTGATCACATATAAATCATAATGATATGTGATTCTTATTCCCCGCAAACCAAGCCCCTCAACGTCGGTGATTGTTACAGTTAATGACTTTTATCCCCAAGCTGAAACTTGTATCGTACAAGCATATGTTGCACTGAAAGCTGCCTTCGAGTGGTTGCGTGCAACGGGAACTCAGGAAACCCAAAACAATCCTGATAAAACCATAAATAAAACCTCAGAAAAGAAAGCCTCACGGGAGATCCTTATGAGTCATATCCAACAAGTCGCTGTGCTGATTACTGCAAGCCTACTTTGCGCTGGAAGCGTTAGCGCCCAGTCCGACCGAGCCACCATTGAAAAGGCACTGTCACCGTTGCCTATGGATCTGCGTGCCGATGCCACAGTTTATACCTATGATGACGCGGGCAATCGCGTCACACTGAAAGCAGGCAGCAACCATGTTGAATGCCAGCCTACTGACGAAGAAGGTTTCACNCGCTGCGGACCTGTTTCCCAGCGCGCGCGTCGTGACTTACAGGCAAATCTTTCTGCCCAGGGTATGGAAGGTGACGATTTACAGCTGGCATTGCAAAAGGCAGAAGACGAAGGCAGGATCCCGCCGCGGCAGTTCGGTGCCCTGAGCTATCGTCGCTTCGACACGCCAAATCGAATCCAGTATCTGTTTGTTGTGTCCTTGCCAAATGCCACTGCTGCAGAACTGGGCATGCCGGAGGGTTCGCAGCGNGACAACTCACTCGCAGGTCGCGGGACTCCCTGGATGATGCGTTCTGGTACGTCCGGTGCTCACTTGATGATTCCNGTCAACGGCACCGATTACTCCAACGAAGCGCCTTAAAACTGGCGGAGAACTTTTAGCTGACGGAGTCGCGTTCCCTTGAGTCCTACTCGCTTAGACCTGGTTATTCTTGCACAGTGTGCATCGCGTGCGCCGGCGCTTGTTCAGTAACAAAATAATAAAGGCGAATACTATGAGTAAAGAGTCTAACGACCAACGCGCGCGACGACGTCGGTTTCTGACGGGTATGGGAATGGTTGCAACCGGGGCTACNTTGGCTGCATCGACACAATCGGCTAACGCGCAGGGTCTTGATGGCGATGGCTTCTTGCCCAAGCGGCATTCAAAAGATGCCTGGCTGGCGGAGTTGGCAAGGGGTAAGGATCACCGNGTGTTTATCGATTCTGCCACGGGATCGGGTGGCACCACGGCNTTGAATTACGCCAACAACATTTTGCTGGGTCATCGGGAGGACTATGGTGGTGCAGACAGTGACTATGCCATGGTAGTTTGTTTTCGCCATGCNGCCACGTCACTGGGATTCGATGATGCGATGTGGGAGAAGTACGGTCAATTCTTCAGCCGTGTTACCCGCATCACTGCGCTTAATAGTGATGAACCCCCGAGCATGAATCCTATGAATATAGAAGTGAGCTCTTACAGTAACCGCGGCAACACGCTTGAGATTATTCGCAATCGAGGTATTCAGTATGCGGTGTGCAGCAAGGCGACNAAAAGCATGTCTAACTTAATAGCCAGCAATACCGGGGCNGCAGCTGAGGACATTTTCCAGGAGCTGACACAGCACAATATTCGCACCAGTCGCTTTGTGCCGGCGGGTGTGGTTGCAACCACGCGTTCTCAGGAATATGGATTCAGCTTGCTGTATGCGGGGTAGTTAATTGCGGGATATGCAATGCCCTGTGGGTTAGTTCTCCCATTTAACCCGAACTAACGCTTTGGATTGCGCGAGAATGAAAAATCAACGCCCCGTCAGGTGCAAACCAGCTCTGCTGGGACTTTTTTTGCTATAGGCTTGTCACGGGGCTGTTAGCTGGCTCACTGTCTACCGGTATTAGCAAGGCTATTCCAACCCCTGATAGAAATCCCGAATTGGTTGGAATGGTCCTAGTCGATGTTGCTCANTTGGAAACTCATCTGCGTAGGGCGGGTAAGGGCTATCCACCGGTTTGCGCTTGAGGTCAGGATAATCAACCTGCAGATTTGCGCGCTGAGGCCTCTCATGCGAATTCATATAGGCTGCTACGTCGTAGGCCTCTTCATCAGTGAGGTCTGGCCTGCCAAGGGGCATGCGGGCCTTGATGAACCGTGCTGCAGTCAATACGCGAGTCATGCCGGCCCCGTTATTGAAGCTGTCTGGTCCCCAGAGCGGCGGAAACAGATAGCCATCTGCCATGTCGGTGGTGGCGGGTAATCCCTGGCCATATTCACCATGACAGACCTGGCAGTTTTCATCGTAGACGATCTCGCCAGCGGCAACATCTGCTGCCCGATTGGGTTCGGCAAACGCAGGTGGCTCATCCCACAGTTTGCGGGTATCACTCATTACTGTGTACTGCGCGTTCAGCTGCAGGATATACATCTCAATTGAGCGAATCTCCACGCTCTCCCGATCCAGCTCGCGACCATTCATGCTGCGAGTCATACAGCCGTTGATGCGGTCACGCAGATCCCTGTCACCGCCATCGCGGCCAGAGAAGCGGGGGTAGCGAGTCGCAGATTCAAGGAGNGAAAGCGTGCCGGGACGAGTGCCGGTATCCAGGTGACAGGATGCACAGTCCATATAGGTGCCAGAGAAGCGCTGATTTGGTTCTTTATGGCCGGGACCCATCATCCTTGCAGTATCACGTATTAATTGGCGGCCATACTCAACGCTGGGCTCCACCTGAAGTTCAGTGGGTTGGGCTGGACGTAACCAAAACGCGCCCAGCAGTACAACCGCACCCACGGCAATGCCGGCTATGAGGGCCAGCTGGAAGGTGCCAGTCTGGCGTTTGGGAGTAGGCTCAAAACCCATCGTTTACTCTCCTGCCGTTGCCTTGTTGCTCATCATAAGCTTGCAGTCGTTGCTGAAAAACATGCTTGGGTTGTTCCACGCTGTTGCGCCATTCAGGGTGCAAGAAATAAAGCATGCTGTATATGAGCGAGCCTGCAAGCGTACCGAAGACGATTATCGCGCTGATCATTCTCCTACTCCTGATTCAGCTTTATACAGAGTCTGTAGGAAGCTCGCGACTGACTGCATCTCAGTATCGCTCAAGCGATCTCCCCATGGCGCCATGGAAGTTCCTGGCACGCCGCTTCTAAGGATGCGCATGCTCTCACCCATGCTCAGGCGTTCGCGAGTGAAGTCGGTCGGCGGAATGGGGATGGGTAGGTTAACNACCGCGAAGCCGTCGCCGTCACCTTCGTCGCCATGACATTCCGCACAGTGGATTTGAAACAACTCGGCTCCAGCGTTGCTTTCTGGCGNGATAGTTGGGTTACCAATTGTGCTGAAGCTCTGCACTATTGCGACTAACTCGGCCAACTCGCTTTCGTCGCGGTCACGCCAGCCTGGCATCGAGCTGCCAAACACGCCATTCCAAAGAATGTCTGCCAGCAGATCACTGCGATATTGGTGCTGAGTGAGATTAACCGGCGGCGGCTGCAGCCAGGGGGCAGCAGGTCCATCACCGGCACCCTCTTCGCCATGGCAGCCCTCGCAGTTTTGGCGCCACAAACGCAGACCGCTCTCGTTGACCGTCTGACGTGCTAACGCCGGTGACGCTTCACCCCTCNGCCGGGTGCGCCCAGGATGGGCGTTAAGTTCATTGGCATCCAGCGACATGAGTGTCCATTCGTCATCGCCAGCAGCAGTGCGCATCGTTGCTTCACCTTCCGGCCAGGCCAGCTCGCGGCTACGACCTAGGGTGTTCAGGTAGGCAACCAAGTCCACAGCCTCTTGCCTAGGCTCGAGAGGCGAGCCGTTAAAGTACTCGGGGTAGGAAGGCATGATAGACCCGGGTATGACACTTCGTGGCGCATAGAGGTGTGCCAGATGCCATTGATCCGAGCGGGTATTCGCCGCCCTTGATAAATCAGGACCAATGCGCCGGGTGCCCAGCATATGGGGCGTATCCATTGCATCTTCCCAGGCCAGAGTGGCAGCGCCAAAGCGCGCTATGTCTGCGGCAGTAAAGCGGATCTGTTGGGTATGGCAATAGGCGCAACCTTCCTTGGCATAGATCTGTCTACCGCGCTGCTCCGATGCAGTAAGTGAGAGCGATGCTGCTGGTGCAAGTTGCTCTGTCTGCGCGTCAAGGGTCGCCTGTGGTAATAAGCCAAGCAGAGACACTGAAAATACAAAAAATGTGACACCTGCGACAGAGGCCGCAAGATAGGACATGCGTAGCGCTTTGGCGGGATTGCTGTGCGAGTTTTTCGAGTCGCCCTGCGCCGGTGCTTGGATCGTGGTGCGAGCTGCGGTGCAATCTCGGGCACCGACACCGCGCGGCCCCTTGGTTAACCCATACAGCAATAATCCAAAGCCGATAGTGATAGGAATGCCGGATACGCTGCGAATTAGCCAATACGGTTCAGAGGCGCGCAGCGCATCCAGCCACGGGGCACCTTCTTGCCACATGCTGCCCTGTACCAGCCCAGCCAGAGTAAGGTCGATTACCATGACAGTGACACCAACTGTGGTTAGCCAATAGGCCCAGTAAATCGCTGTAGCGTGAAAGGGGGCATCCCCCATTTTTTGCCAGGCGTGCAGTAATCCGGCGATGCTGGCAAATGTCGCAAAGCCGAGCATCGCCAGATGAGAGTGTCCAATGACGAAATCGGTAAAATGGATGGTCTGACTGAACCCCATGTGTGCCTGCGCGGACCCCTGCAAGCTGACGATCAAGTAGAACACTACTGACATAGAGGCGAAACGCAGGGCAGGATCTCTTGGGAGCCAGCCGGCGCCGCGCTGAGAAAGCACCAGATTGCTAACAACCACGATGACGACCAGTCCTAACATAAAAGACGCGAGGATTGCAGTGGTCTGTGTCGCCATTGGAATCACTGAGAATATATAATGATGGGTACCATTCAGCGGATAAAGAAAGAATAAACCCCAGAAACCCAGCATGGACAAAAAATGGCTAAACACCGGTCGTCCGGTGCTAGCAGGTATCACGTAATAGAGTATGGCCAGGGCCAGGGGTGTGACAAACAGGCCCACCGCATCATGAATCCATAAGCCGCTAAAGGCGGCGCCGGCAGCGCCCGGGACAAATTCCGGCATGATGTTTCCCATTGGGAAACTCATGAGCGAGAACACCAGGGCGCCTATGATGTACCAACTAGACACATAGAGGTTATCAAAACCATCGCGAAAAAAGCCAGGTAGAAACTGAGCTGCGGCTAGCGCGAGTCCTGCAACCACCACAAGGTCTACCATTAGTGGAAACTCAGCCCATTCCAGTGGCTGGCTAATGCCACTGAGAACCAGAAGCCAGCCTGGCAGCATCACAGCGAAATTCCACAGACCGAATATCAGCCAGCCCAATCTATCGCTAGTGACAGGTCTCCCACTAAGAACTGGGACAGCGTGGTAGAGGAAGGCGAGGAAGGCGTTGCCCAGCCAGCCAAGCATGATGCCCTGGGTATGGGCAAAGCGCAGTCGACCCCAGCTCGGCAAGGAACCGATGAAATCCGGCCAGATGAATTGTAACGAGGCGATGATACCAAAGGAAACCGCGAGTAACAGGGTGACCAGCGCCGCCAGACCATGGGCTCGAATCAGCCGATTATTGGTGGCTGCTGACAATCCAGAATCAGCGGTTTGCGCCTGGGCCGGCTGCTGCTCATTGATTTCAACGCCGGCGTTGATTGCTTCTGACAACGCTACTGCTCCGTAGGGCTTGATGGTTCATCTATGTTTTCTTATATGTTACAGCAATCAGTTGCAGCAGAGTACTTTGATCAAGCGTAAAATAGCAGTACTCTGACAACTTCGACTTGAGGGTTGGAGTTCCCGGTTTACCAGCGAATTATCGCGAAAAACTTGGGCACACCTCTCGATTATCTTTGCTCTCAGGATGCTCTCGCAGCATTTGGTCTATGCGCCTAATATATTTTCAACTGACTCTACTGATGTCTTTTTTGTTCTCCGGCATTTCCATTCTCGCCCAATCGACTTTGCTGCCTGAAATTGAACTAGGGGTCTCGCGGCAGTTGGCGGTTCAGCGCAAGGCAGTGCTAAGTGAGATCAATTATGAAATTGAACTAAGACTGCCAGCAGACCAAAAGCAGAAAATAGCGGCAACCGAGACCGTGAGATTTCAACTCGCCGATGCCAGTCAAGCTCTGGTGCTGGATTTCCGGGAGAGCGCGGACAAGATCCACGGCGTTGAGGTGAATGGCGAGGAATCTGATTATGAATTCGCATCGGAGCATCTGATCGTCCCATCTGCGGAGTTGAACATCGGGACCAATCGCATCGACATACAATTTACTGCTGGCGAAAGTTCGCTAAACCGCAACCCGGATTTTCTTTATACCCTGTTTGTCCCAGATCGCGCACGCACAGCCTTTCCCCTGTTTGAGCAGCCCAACCTGAAGGCAACTTATGACCTGACTCTTGTCATCCCTGCTGACTGGGATGCAATTTCCAACGCGCCGCTTCTGGAAACGGAGGGTTTGGGTTTGAACAAGCGGCTACGGTTTGCTCGTTCGGATCTCATAAGCTCCTACCTGTTCTCTTTCGTGGCGGGTAAATTTCAGCGAGTGACTCGTAGCGTGAATGGGCGCGAGATGAGCATGCTGCACCGAGAGAGCGACGAGGGAAAAGTGGCACGAAATGTGGACGCAGTGTTTGAACTGCACGGCACTGCTCTGAGCTGGTTAGAAGACTATACCGGCATCGATTACCCCTATCAAAAATTCGATTTCGCCTTGCTCCCGAGTTTCCAATACGGCGGCATGGAGCACGTTGGTGCCATCCAGTATCGAGCCGACAGTCTATTTCTCAATGAAACGCCCAGCCAAACCCAACTGCTGAGCCGTGCCAGTCTCATTTCTCATGAGACGGCGCATATGTGGTTTGGCGACCTGGTTACCATGGCATGGTTTAACGATGTATGGACCAAGGAAGTATTCGCGAATTTCATGGCGGCGAAAATCGTCAATCCGAGTTTCCCCNAGATCAACCATGATCTCAATTTCCTGGTGCGGCACTATCCCAGCGCCTATGCCGTAGACAGAACCGAAGGCGCCAATCCGATTCGCCAGCCGCTACCCAATCTCAATCAGGCCGGCACATTATATGGCAATATTATCTATAACAAAGCGCCGATCATGATGCGGCAACTCGAGACACTGATCGGAGAGCAGGGTTTTCAGTCCGGCATGCAGGAATACCTCACATCTTACGCCTTTGACAATGCCACCTGGCCAGACTTGATCACGATTCTCGATCAAAAGACTGAGGAAGACTTGGCGGCNTGGAGTCAGGTGTGGGTAAACACGGCTGGTCGCCCGCATTTCAAGACAAGAGTGATGGGTGCAGAACCTGGTCTACGGCAAGAGGACCCTGCTGCTGCGAACCGAATCTGGCCCCAGCGTTTCGCTGTTGCGTCCCGCAGCACAGATACCTGGACCATGGAAACTCTGGTAAGCGGCCGGGGTGAGGTGGCATATCGCAACGGGGCTGTTGATGGAGCTGCAGGAGGTGATGTACTTTTTAATGCCGACGGTTTCGGCTATGGACTGTTCCCGGTGCAAGCCACAATGCTTGCTAACTGGGATAGTTTCGAAGCAGTGCAAAAAGGCAGTCTGTTGATCTCGCTGTATGAAAACATGCTCGAGGGGCAGGTGATCACGCCGGGCAATTATCTTTCGCAACTGACGCTGATCGCCGGACGCGAAGATAATCAGCTCTTGCTTGATCTTTCCCTGCGGCAATTGCAGGCTATCTATTGGTCATTCGTTTCCGATGTCGAACGCGCCGCCGTTGGAGAGGAACTTGAACGAGTGCTCTGGACAGCTATGCTCAATGCCGAGGACAGCAGCAGGAAAAAGATTTACTTCGAGGCCCACCGGGATATTGCGCTATCGGCTCCGGCACTGGAGCGTCTGCTTGCAGTCTGGCAACAAGAGCTGCTGCCAGAAGGGCTTAGTCTCTCAGAGAATGATTACATCGCTCTGGCCAGCAACCTCGCAATCAAGCTGCCACAGCGATCTCAGGAAATCGTGACAACCCAGCTTGGCAAAATTGAAAACGAAGATCGCCGACGCCGCTTTGAGTGGATCAGCCCAGCGCTATCTCCTGAGCAACAGACTCGGGACGCATTCTTTAATTCGCTACAGGATGAAAGCAATCGCCAAATCGAATCCTGGGTATTGGGAGCGCTTAATGCTCTGCATCATCCTCTGCGGCGGGAATTGTCTGAGGGTTATTTGCTGCCCAGTCTGCAACTGCTTGAGGAAATCCAGGCCACCGGTGATATCTTTTTTCCTGCCCGCTGGCTCGGGGTGAGTTTCGGCAACTATACCTCCGACTCAGCAGCAGCAACGGTGAGAGATTTTCTGGCTCAGCGTCCGAATTATAATCACCAGCTGCGGATGAAAATTCTGCAGGCTGCGGACACGCCGATCAGGGCAGAGCAGTTGCGGCAGACTCAGTAATCGGCAGGGTTCTGTTTTGCCAGGTGCGGGTCAATTCTGGCCACCCGATTCTCGCTGCTTTCTCTAAGGTATTGCTATTTAGCGGTTACTCAGCCCAGGGTGGAAGCCCCGATCGATCCATAGCATTATGCGGTTCCCCTGATTTGATGAGAAAACTTAGCAAAAATTTCTTGCAATATCTTTGNTTTTACATATANTTTATAAAACAAAGTAATTTGANTAAAGATANCGCCAGGTAAGGAGAACTACTATGTCTGACTCAGTTAAAAACACAGACCTGAGTTATTTACGCGAGATCGCCGAATCTGGCCAGGCAGCGCCGCTGCTGGGCGGGCGTTTCCTCTCTTGGTGGGGCTCGCTCACCACCCTGACATATGCGGGACACTGGCTGATCGCTAGCGGTACACTGGGTCTGGAAAGTTCGACCTACGGCTGGATGTGGGGCACCTATATGGTGCTAGGGATGGGCGGACATATCCTCCTCGCGACCACGTTCCCGGCCTCTAAGCCTGGTGTCTCTTCGGTGGGTAATCGCGCCGAACGCATCGTTTGGCAGGCCGTGGGTTTCGCGCTGTTTGGCTATTTCGCCACCCTGATGGTGAAGTCTGCTGTCACCGGCAATGCTGATATAGGCTTTGAGTATTCCTTCGCCGTGGTGTTCATGCTCTACGGAGTGGGGCTGATCACCACCGGTGCCCTCGGTGAGTCACAGACGCTGCAGCGGGCGGGAATGGCTGCGCTGTGTCTGGTGCCAGTTGCGGCCTGGTTCGCCGGCACCTCCACCAACTGGCTGCTGTCCTCCATCGGTGCAGCCCTGTGCGTGCTGTTACCGGGGCTGGTGATGCTGAAAAATGAGCCCAAGGTCATCGAATAATGGCGGCAATGGAAATGGACAATCCATTTAATCACACGGACATAGACGATGTGATTCACGGTCGCTTGCGGCTTGGTATCATGGCCTACCTGTCGAGTGTCAGTCCGGCTATTTTTGGCGAGCTCAGGGACAAGGTGCAGGCTACCGACGGCAACCTGTCCACTCATTTGCGTAAACTGGAAGATGCTGGGTACGTGAGGCAGGAGAAAAGCTTTGTAGGTAAGCGGCCACAGACGCGTATCTTTCTCACCGATCAGGGGCGCGAAGCCTGGCTGGCTTGGATACAGCGCATGCAGGGGCTTATCAATGCTGCTGCCTCTATCTGAGAAAAGTTGAATTCAGGCAAGGCAAGTGAATCAGAGTGATAAAACGATGCAGTATTATTTCTCTGACTTTTTTGCGCCAATGCCGTGGAGACAATCTTGACAAGAACAATCAGCCTGCGCGCCCGCCGCCAGTAATTCTGCAATGACCAGCTCCAACTAGAGATCAATCGACCCCAATCGCGCCAGCGCCAGGTCGTCTCGGGTCGGAGAAACCGAAGAACATCCCATCCTCCCGCATTACTGTTTGCAGGCTGCCCATACCAGCACTGCGCTGGCTGAAGTTTATGCTGTGTCCTAAATCTATAAGGCGCGTTACTGTATCTGGGCTGATGCCGCTCTCGATTTCCATGACGTCCGGCTTCCATTGGTGGTGGATGCGGGGAGCAACAGCGGCGTCGGCGATATTCATGCCGAACTCCAACACGTTTAAAACCATCTGCATATTCGCGCTGATGATTTTTGACCCCCCAGGGCTACCGGTCATCAAAATGGGCTGACCGNCCCTAGATACCATCACTGGTGACATGGAGCTGACAGGACGTCGGTTAGGTCGGATCAGGTTGTTTTCGCTGCCCATTAGGCCAAAGGCATCGGGAATATCTGACCGAAGGGTAAAATTTCCCATATTGTTGTTCATCAGGATGCCGGTGCCTTCAATTACAACGCCAGAGCCAAAGGAAAACATTAAGGTATAGGTATTGCCAACCATATTGCCTTCCGCATCCACCACGGAGTAGTGAGTTGTCTCATCGCTCTCGTAGATCGCTAAGTTGCCCGGCGCAATTTCGTCTGAAGGCAGGGCTCGGTTCATACTGATTTTTGCAGCCAAGCCACGGGCATAGTCTTTACTTATTAAAGCCTCGGTGGGGACCTCCACAAAATCCGGGTCGCCTAGATATTTGCTGCGGTCAGCGTAGGAAAACTTCATCGCCTCTGCAATGATGTGGAGGGCATCTGCGCTCTCGGGCCCCATTTCAGCCAGCGAAAAATTTTCCAGGATATTGAGCATCTGGATAACATGGGTGCCACCGGAACTTGGCGCAGGCATGGCCGCGATGTCGAAGCCGCGAAAAGTCCCGCGNACAGGTTCGCGCTCCAGCACTTGATAATTAGCCAGATCTTGCATGGTGATCAGACCGTTGTGGGCCTCCATGTCGGCGACGATTTTCTTGGCGACACTGCCTTTATAAAACGCATCNACACCATGTTCGGCGATCTCTGANAGAGTCCAGGCGAGATCGGGCTGTTTCCACAGTTCGCCAACTTCATAGTTGGAGCCATCGGGCTTGTAAAATTTGNGCAGGGCCGCAGGGTTGCTCTTCAGGCGCTGACTGCGTGACAGGTCGGCTGCCAGATCGTAGGTGACTTCAATNCCATCGCGTGCCATTCGTATTGCTGGCTCCAGCACTTCAGCNAGGGTCATGGTGCCGTATTCTTCGACGATGTGAGCCAGTCCTGCCACTGAACCTGGCACCGCGGAAGATTTATGCGAGAAGCGGTAGGTCTCGTNGAGTNCGACATTGCCGTCCGTATCGAAGTACATATCCTGATTTGCTGCNGCCGGCGCGGTTTCCCGAAAGTCGATTGCAATAGTCCTGTTCTCTGCCGCGACATGGACCAGCATGAATCCACCACCACCGATATTGCCCGCGCGCGGCAGAGTGACGGCGAGGGCGAATCCCAGAGCCGCACCGGCATCNATAGCATTACCGCCCTTTGCCAAGATTTCNGCGGCGATTTCGGAGGAAAGCTGATTATGACTTGCCACCATGCCTTTCCGGCCCATAACCGGGTGATTGATTGCACTATATTCAAAAAGAGGTTGGGGCGAAGTTTCCTGGGCGACGCTGCTCGAATCAGTTGCAACAGGGATAACGGTTGCTAGCACATAGAGGCCAGCAATGGTGAGGTGATGGATTTTTTTCAACATGTCTCTGACCCTGACTAAATGGTTAAAGNGTGGAATGGCCTAATGTTGCTGAACGCGAAACGAACTGCCNCGATACTCAGCAAGGCTGATGTTTTCATAGCGCTGCGTTTGTCTGCCAGCTCTGGCTAAGAAAGTAACTTCAACGGTCACCGTATCGTAGCCCGGCAAACCAAAATGGACCGGCTTATTGCTGTGACTATTGTAACCATCGCCTGTATTGATCAGGCGTAGCCCCAGCAGATCGCCCTGTTTGTTGTAGATGCGAACTTCGGCGCCGGCCCGATTCAATACGCCATCTTGATCAGTGACACTGACCTGCAGTGACTGTCTAGCGGTTTCGCGCGACAGTTCATTTCGCACCAGAGGGTGACGGCCAGCGATGTTATAACCCTCGGTTAACGAGATATCTAGGTCGCCGTCGCCGTCAAAGTCGGCCCACTGCACGCCATGATCGCCGCCGTTCAGTGCAGTTCTGACTAGATCCAGCTCTTCAAAGGTCTCACCGAGATTATGGAACAAACGGTCATGAGGTGAGCGCAGCCCGTCTTCATCATGATAACCAGCGGCGAATAGATCCAGCCGGCCGTCGTTGTCAAAGTCGCCCCAGCTCGCACCGACCATATGGTCATTGCCTTCTATGCCCATGGCGCTACTTACTTCTTCAAAGCTGCCGCTGCCGTTGTTCTGGTAGAGTTTATTGATCCCGTAGGTTGCTACAAACAGATCGAAGTGTCCATCATTGTTGTAATCACCCACGGTGCAATCAACACCACCGTCATCACGTTCGCGGGCGCCGCCCTCCATGTCCAGCTCTGCCGCTACATCGGTGAAGGTCTCGCCATCGTTGCGATAAAGCGCATCCTTTCCCGTACCTTGGTTAGCCAAGAATAAATCCAGTCGTCCGTCCCGATTATAGTCGAACCAACATGCACCGACGGTGGCGCGGGGGTCTGCTAGTCCCAACTCAGTGCCGACTTCCACAAACTTACCGTTCACATTGCGGAACAAAACATTCGGGCCAACGCGATCAGCAACAAACAGGTCTAGACTGCCGCTATTATCAAAATCCACCCAGCTGATCTGCCGCGTGCTTACTTGCGGAATGCCAACGCCCAGCTCGGCAGTGACTTCGGTAAAGCCTTGTGATCTATCATTGTGGAATAGTTCATTGCCCTGGCGATTACTACCTATGTAAAGATCCAGGTAGCCGTCGCCATCATAATCACCCCAGGCTATGGCGCGACGTTCCTTGCCGTCTGTAGGTAAGCCCAGCACTGGCCCCACATTAGTAAAGCCGCCCAATTCATTGTTATAGAGCCTGACATCCCCGGTCTTGAAGGCCACTACCAGGTCGAGATCGCCATCGTTGTCATAGTCGCCCCAGGCATTGGACAATCCCATATTATCGCTAAAGGTTTCGGGTTGAATGCGGGAAAAGGCAGGCGAAAGAGATTGAGCTGCGGCGTTAGCGGTCAGCATTGTTAGCGTGACACTGGCAAGCAGTTGGTTAACGGCAGTATTCAATTTCATGGAATCAGAGCCCTTATCTTTGGCGAGGGCAAGCAATCTCAGATCGGCGGCTGTACCGGATCGGGTTTGCTATCCCCGCAGGTCTAATTAATCGCGGCGTCGAATCGCTCACTGTTAATTTACTTATATAGGTCGCTTGATATAGGCATAAATGCCCAGCGAATAATTTGCGCCAGCTCATCCCTAATAATCCACTCAAGGCCTCACAAGCCGCCTTTCGGTAACACGCGTTGGCAACCCGGTCTCTCCGAGGCTTTGCGCCATCGCTGAAAGCGACCTCGATTTTATATCCCTAGAGAAGTTGGTCACTTGTCATTACAGACACTCGCATTTCTCTCTAAAAGGGCTTCAGCATAAATGAGAAGTTGGGGGCAAACCAACTTAATTCCGCGCTTTTGCAATACCATTCAGTTCGAGAACAGCATGCTCTTCAGTCTCCACTATGTTAGCCGAATCAATGTTCTGGCTAAACTATCACGGTCAGCAGCGATACGGGCAATAGTCTTGATTGCCTGTTACTTTCGCAGTTGTCTGCACAGGCTAATTTTTAGCTGTTGAACACTGAAATCAAAGTAGGGAAATACCTACAGAATGGGACGAACTTAATTCGACTGTGCTGGATTCCGCGGCGCTCCTGCTTTAGGCTCGCAAGGCCCAGCAAAATTTATCGCGAATAAACAAAAAGGAACCGCGACCATGATTCTCAATGCAATCAAGACTAGTCTGTTCGCGTTATTGGTCTCGACCAGCCTGGTAAGCTTCCTGCCCGCGCAAACACCGGAATTTGCAAAACTGGGTCGTTCTGGGCCGTATCAGGTGGCTTACTACACCCAGCTTCCGGATGTGCCTGAATTTGGCGCGGCCACCCTGTATTTTCCCGCCAACAAGGGGCAGGATTTTAGCGGCGTGGTGATTGCGCCGGGGTATATCGAACAGCAGGAAAATATCAGCTGGTGGGGCAACCATCTGGCTTCCCATGGTTTCGCGGTTCTCACCATTGATACCAAAACATTGCAGGACAGTCCGCAGCTAAGAGCAGAGGCCCTAATGGCTGGTGTAGAGTTGTTGCGCGGTGAAAACATACGCATGGGCGGGACTCTGCGCGGGAAGTTCCACGAACAGCAGATGGCCGTCATGGGTCACTCCATGGGTGGCGGAGGAGCACTGCTGGCTGCTAATAACAATGGTGATGAGCTGAGGGCCGCTATCCCGCTTACGCCCTGGCTGCCGGATGGAGATTTCGGTGCAGTAACAGTGCCCACCCTGTTAATCTCGGGTGAAGCGGACCGCATTGCAGCGGTGGCTGATCATGCACGGCCGCATTATCAGAGTCTGCCAGAGGGTCTGACGAAAATGTATTTGGAGATCAAGGGCGGCAACCACTTCATTGCAAACTCGAATGTGGATAATGAGGGGCTGAATCCAAATATCGATGTACGCGATTTGGTTGGCGGCATGGCTGTTGCCTGGCTGAAGCTGTTTGTCGATGGGGAAGAGGCGTATCGAGAGCTGGTATTTGGAGATCTGGCTCCTGAAGACGCGGACAGGTTGTCGCGGCATCTTATGTCAGAGTAATTTAGGATCCTCGGGGGGCACGGTTAGCTTCTTTGGGAATCAGATTTGAAGTTGTTGGGACCAAAAGCGCTTAGGGGGTGAAAAATCATTTCGATGCCACCAATTCCTCGTTTCCTCCATGGTGTGCTAACAATTTGTGACAACCCCAAAGGGACTTCGCCGTTATACTTTGCTAGTACTACCCCAATGAACTCGCACATAAGCTGGACTAGGTGTTTTTCAATAACAATACGAAGGTCGCTGCGAAGAGACAGCTTATAGAGCCCGGGCAGATATTCCNCCGCCTCTTGATCACGTNAACTTTACTTGGTCCTCTTGCGCTGCCTGGNTTCGCTCAGGACAANATTGGCGATGAATCGACGATTCTCTATCCTGCCGAGTACTTTCGGGAATTTGCGCCTATTACGGCCCTGGATATGGTCAATCGTATTCCNGGNGTAAANGTGCGCGGCGGTGCTTCCGGTGGCGGCCCGGCCAATGCCAGTCGCGGTGGAAGGGGCCTTGGCGGTGGCGCTGGTGGCATTGAAATTCTGATTAATGGCAAGCGTACCGCTGGNAAAAATAACAACACTCAGGATCAGCTGGCCCGTATTACAGCCGCGCAAGTTGAGCGCATTGAAATCATCCGTGGTACCGGTGGCGACCTCGATGTTCGGGGCAGCACTCAGATCGCTAATATTGTGTTGTTTGAAGCGCTCANTTCTTCGTCTTTGTCGTATGAGGTGAACACAAACTATTACGCGGATGATCATACTGAGCCTGGTGGTCGGATGACCTATGGTGGCCAGGCAGGCAAACTGGACTTCCTGATCAACGCCCAGGCCGAGCCACGCTACGATCACCAGGAGAGCTATGAAGAGAGTATTCTCGGGGATTTTGCGCCAAATGATATCGTCGTGGAAGACCGCATAAGGGATCAGACTAGCTATACGCTCTCCACTAATTTCGACTATCAATTCACTGGTAATACCAGCGCCCGGCTTAACGCACTCTATTCGCAAAATGACAANCCAACCTCGGTTGATCGGGCGACCATCGATGTNAGGGGNGGCGCATTTGACCCGACATTCCAGCGCGACTGGATCCCCGGTGAGCAATTCAATTGGGAGATTGGTGCTGATTTTGAGCACCGTTTTGGCAACNGCGANCGCTTCAAAGCGCTGCTCATTGCCAATGAAAACAATACTGCTAGCATTCGGGAACGATTCAATATTTTTGATGATGGGTCGGATGAAAAAACTCTGTACCTGAATTCCGCTAATGTTATTACCGAGCGTATAGCTAGAACCTCTTATACGACTGACTTGATGGAGGGGCACAACATCGAGTTTGGTTTGGAGGCCGCTCAGACTACTCTCGATTCAGGTTTGCNGCTGGGTGTAAATTCAGACACTGGTAACCCGTCAGCACTGCACGGTGGCCTTGTTCCNGTTGCTTTACCGAATGCCAACACATCCGTCGAGGAGCAACGGTTTGAGCCTTTCGCGATTCATAACTGGCGTATCAATCAGCGTATGACTCTGGAAACTTCACTGCTCTATGAGTATTCCGAGATAGAGCAGAGCGGTGATTTCAGTCAGGTCCGTGATTTTGCTTTCTTTAAACCCAAGCTCGATTATCGTTTTGATATCACGCCCCAGCTCCAGCTAAGACTGTTGTTTGAGAGAATTGTTCGCCAGATTAACTTCATCGATTTCGTCGCAGTGACCGATACTTCGGATGAGGATTCAAATACCTTGCCAGGTAATCGTAATCTGCGACCAGACTACCTCTGGAATAATAACCTGCTGCTGGAGTATCGCCTGCCTGACGACATGGGGGTGGTTAGTGCCAATGCCTACTATCACCGACACAAGGATTTCAAACAGCGAATCGATATTTCCACAGAGGATCAAATCCTCTCTGCCGTGGGCAATATAGGCGACGGAGACATGGCTGTGTTAGAAGTTAAGAGTGATATTCGCATGAAGATGATCAACATGCCGAATCTCTTGCTGACTACCGGTTTTTCTTTACGCCACTCAGAGGTGCGCGACCCGTTTCAGGACATAGATCGTAGTTTCGACAACTTCCACAGAGGTTCGGTGAATATCGGTTTCCGTCATGATGTACCACAATGGCGACTCAATTATGGAATGCAGTTGATAGATCGCTTCGACGGCGATCAGATGCGCTATGATATCGAGGATGTTGAGTCAGATTTTCGCGAACCGTTTGTCACGGCGTTCGCACAATTTATNGCTTTCGGTTCGACGACTTTTAGATTCGACGTGCNNAATCTGATGGACTCAACCTACTGCCGNGAGAGAANCCGCTTTGTAGGNCACGCGCGCAACGGCATTNTGGAAGAATTTGAGAACCGCTGCTCTAAAACTGGCGCGGTTTACACCTTAAGAGTGAGCGGCAATTTTTAGCGCGACTGCTCAACCCGGGTTTTAGGCAAGCAGCAATCTCCTGTAATGGGCCGCAGGATCTAAGCGCTTTGCAGTCTCACGATAATCTCTTGAGCTAAACACTCTGCCGTAAAAATTCTATAGTGTTCCTTTGGTGTATTNGTCATACACTGCCTGACTNTGATTCTTGATCCNACCTTATTAATTTTACAATTTTTTGCGAATCTTACTNGGAGTATCAGTAATGAGTTTCGATNTGTACCAGTTAACTGCCCCAGTCTTTATTCANAACCTCAGAAATCTTTCCGCTATACTNAAAAAGGCTGTGAGATCTGCAAGGGAGCGCGGCATAGAACCAGCNGTNCTGCTCAATGGNCGTTTGGCNCCAGACATGTTNCCACTGCTGCGCCAAGTCCAGATTGNGACTGATAACGCCAAAGGTTGCTGTTCCCGTTTGACAGGAACCAAGGCGCCGGTATTTGAGGACGGGGACGCTGACTTTGCGCAGCTGAACCGGCGCATTAATGACACCATCAAATTCATTAAGGGGTTAAAGAAGTATCAGTTCCCTGAGAGCGCTGAACAGGCGATTGAAATGAGGACGCCTATTGGCGTGCTACATTTCAACTGCGAGGATTATGTGAAAGGCTGGGCATTCCCTAATTTCTATTTTCATCTCACCACCGCCTATAACATTCTGCGCCAAAATGGGGTTGAGATTGGCAAAGCAGATTTTCTGGGCATGGTGCCAGGCATGACGGGAACGGGTAAGGTTGCGAAGATGATGGGCCTGCCGCAGGCCAAGAAGAAATCCAAGGTTGCCAAGAAGACAAAGGTCTCTCGGAAAGGAAAGAACAAGGCGGCAAAGCAGGCTGCAAAGAATACAGCGAGAAAATAAGCAATGTACTCAGTGAATGAGGCTAAATCAAAATACTCCAAGCGCAAGGGGGCAGAGTGCTTTAATTTGACCCCTGTGATTCTACTAATTCTTAACTATGCAGGAATTTAGAGCAAGGGTGCGAGAAGGGGAGCATTAACATGTAGTTGAACTCAGTACCTGGCAAGATATTGAAGCTTATCTTGAAAAATCGACAGGTATAGTTGTCTCTATTGGCTCCATGGTCCAACAGGCCAAATCGCTACCGATGGTATTCGTCCTGAAGTGTTCCCCGATGGTCGTGTCGGTTCAGACCCCACTAAGGCCTCAATCGAGAGCGGGAAGGTTCTCATCCAGTTGTTCGCTGACGCAGTTGCGGAGGATTTCAGAAGGTTCATGGACTCTTAGAGAGCATAGACAACCTTACTGTAGCCTTAGTATTCAATGTTCTCACCTTGGTCTTTATGCTTTCACGCTAAGATCAGAGAAGCTTGCTGGCGTTATCGCCAGAATGGACTCGATAAACTTCGGTATCACCTTAATTCAGAATAATGAGCGATACCAGGTTGAGGGAGGAATGTTTGAAGCAGCAGCGCTTAACTCGTAGCTACAAATGCGCGAAGCTGTATTCCGCTAGCCCTTTGATGTAAAAGTCTGCAGCTAGCGAAGATATTGCTGTGCCACTGATNTANGGCAGTGNACGNTAAGGCACGTTGTAAATCANTAAGATTCGGTAAAACCAAGCTGCTTGCACTTGCCCCCAACTTNGCTATGCGTGCAGANCTTTNGCTCCACNATACTCAGTATTANAAATACTCTAATCCCGTGGTCGCGAGACCAACTAAGTCAATATTTTGCTGATTGATATCGCTGTCTGCGACCTGTTTGGCAAAGTCAAGATTTGAGAGACTTCCGTTGTCCAAGAGAGTGCTGTACGTGTCGATTATTTCTGAACTCGCCGGCTTGCCCGTCAGTGCTCCATGAAAATGGTTTATCAGAAGGGCAGAAGAAGGGTCCGTGCCAACAACGGCGTCCAGAGCAGCTTGGAGCAAACCATCATACGAAAGCCCTCCGTCTAGAAGGTCAAGAATTTGTCTGACCAAGTCAGCTCTTTGTATTCCATCTTTCCCCAGGAACGCACCCAATGTTTTTGCTGCCTCTCCAGCATGCCCCTCGATATCAAAGGCCAATTTAGTATCAGNAAACTGAACCCTTTCGATTCCTGCTAAGGTGTGTGACCAGCCNAATAACGTATCTGTAACGGAAAGGGTTTCCGCGATTCTCTCAATATCAAAAGAATTTGAATTTAACTTATAGACCACAGTATCAATGCCTGAACCAGCGTCGATCGTCGTATCCTCTCCCGGCAGGTCTAGCGTATCATCCCCAGAGGTCACTTGATTGGGGCCGGCCTGGGTGTCTTTATCAGCATTTTGCGAACCTCCTGACGACTCAGAGTCAATCACCTCAGCTACCAATGGGTCTCCAATTTTCCAAAAGGTAATGCCCCGCTCACCNGGAGTGTCCATATCCCTACTTGCCACNAGCAAAGTGGCCCCATCGGCTGTNAAGTATGCCCACTGTGACTGCTCACCGGAGCCATACTCTTCATCGCTTGTATCGTTTATTTCTGACAAAAGTTTTCCTGATAGGTCGCTAATACTTACCCTGCCGCGATCTGCCTGAATCAGAAACTGACTATCACTGGTAAAAAGTACGGCGCCNTGTACCCCTGTTTGGCCGACCAGCACTCCTGTTTTCGCGTCGAAAATGTCGCCATAAAAGTTAGAAACATATTTTCCATCGGGCGAAAGCACTGCGTCTAATGATCCAGTCTGTTTTAACCAAAGAACCTCACCAGTATCCGCATCGAGCACTGAGGTGTCTTTCGATTTAGTGCCAACTGCGATTAATCCTGCCGCATTGTTTATTGATAAGCCCATAACAAAGGGCCAACCACCGATGTAACTTTTCCAGACCTCCGTGCCGTCGTAATCAGACAGTTTATTCAAGAACCCGTCTCCCGAACCAACGTATAAATGTTCGCCGGAAAAAACAAGCTTGCGAATTTGCCCAAATGTTCCTGATTCTTTNTGCCAAAGCAAAGCGCCTGTANTAGCATCAAATACGCCTAATGCGCCNTTGGTCGATCCTGCTGCAACGTATTGGCCATCTGGACTTACNGCNGCCTCCAAGCCCTCGAGATAAGGGCCTGTGGTTCGATCACCAGTAAACGACCAAATGAGCTGGCCACTTTGACCATCCAATACGCCCAAAGTCCATTGTCCCGCGTCATAACGGGTGATGTCGGGATTGAGCAAAAACACAACCTTGCTTCCGTCCTCTGACATATCTCCACCCCAGGTCTCCCAACCTGGCTCGTACTGCCACAGTAATTCGCCGGTAAAACTGTATTTTTGAATTACCGAAGTGGCTCGAAGAGCTGCATTTGCGGAAGAGTCTCCTAGGTCTAACCAGTTTTCTTGCCCAGGGAATAGGACAAATGATTCTTCAGGTTCGCTTGCAACTCCCCTCCAGAACCCGGTCGGCGCAGAAAACCCTACATTTACAGAGTATCCAAAATCAAGAGCACTAGAATCTTCTAAATTAATAAAGTCTGTNGCTAATAAATCCGTTGCNGANATAGTTTGCGATCCTTTNCCATCGGCGGTAAAACGAATCAGCCAATCGTCGCGCTCTGGCACNGCAACGGAAAATCTAGGNTACCCATCGGAAGAGGTTGTTTCGATTTGATACCATTTACTATATGGCGTGGAAATTTCGACCGAAAGGTTAGTTAAGGATTCGGAAGAATTTGCAATGGCCCCCGTAATCTGCTGACTACCAGCAGGTAAAGAATCAGAGGAAGTATTCGTGAACGATATTTGTTGGGTTAACTTGCCGGCGAGCAGATTGCTCGCAGTTGGGTTCTCGCTGCGCCAGACGTCTAAATCAAAGGATATTAAAAAATCAAAAGAGTAAATTTTAGTCTCGCCTGAATCAGGCGGCGAGTTTCCATAACGAGTCTCATATACTCCTTGTAGCCAGTTCTGCACATAGTACGATTCGCCTGGTGCGAGATCGACATTTCCGCCATTCGGAAATACGGCGAACCCTCCATCACCTATTGTTGCTGGATAGTCCCCAACACCTTCGATTGCAATCTGGAAGTAAATATCTTCAATCAGGGAGTCGCCAACGTTAGTGAGTTTAACTATCGCGTTGCGGTTTTTTCCATCAAGAGCATAATCTAATGATAACGGACCCACATACTCAATTTTAATTTCGTTCCAGATTACGGGTGCGGCTGATTCTGGCATGTCTCCTCCGTCGTATTTTCTGACAATTGTAGTGCGTTGACAAAGATTCCACAATTCTTCATGTCTCAAGTCGAGTGTCGCATTTCTTTGACAAAAATAAGTCTTGAAAACTTAATTGT
>NYWC01000119.1 GCA_002684935.1 Gammaproteobacteria bacterium | reverse complement strand
ACTATGGCCTACCCCATGCACGGGAAAGCGTCGCCCATTGCGCATGATGGCTGCTCGCTATTTTCCGGCACTGAAGATGAGTTCAGCGCCGGCTGCTATCATTCCCTCATTGCTGAGATTCTGCCCGATTGCCTGCGTTCAGTTGCCAAGTCGGCGGCAGGAGCCGCTATGACGATGGAGCGATATTGATCGCCCAAGCTGGGCAGTGCAGTTTCATCCTGAATCGATCATGAGTCTGCAGGATAGGGCAGGGCATCGGCTCATGGAGAACGTGATGGCTGCGATAGCTGACTTGAAGCCAGCACTACGGCTCGGGCGCCAAGTGAGTTAGCGATTGCTAGATACGGAAAACGGATAGCGCGCACGAGATCAGGGCAATTCGTTCTCAAAGAAGATCGCCAGACGCAGGCCTGCGAGGCCTAGGCGCTGGCGCGATATACTCTGCATCTGAGTGACATAGGCTGCGTCTAGCGTATGTGTGCCTAGTTCTGAGTCGCTGCTATCAGCAGCGACTATGGCTTCTCGCATGGCTTCCGTATATACGATGCTCTTCAGGCTTCCACGACTCTCATTCATCCAGGCAGTCCAGTCGCTTTCCACGCCTTTGATTGGTGGCTCCGAAAACCCGGACACCCGCTCGATCAATAGGGGAAGCTCGGCAGCTACGCCACCTTCCGCAAGCGCTCTATCCCAGCGCGAATGCAAATTGCTCTCGCCAATGGGTATCGCATTGCCGCCGCGGTCGCCGCGGGCGAATAGTGTGGCGGAAAACAGCGAACCGGTGTGTAGGGGTTGATGGATATCGCCGATCAGATGCAGCACCCAGCAAAGGGCCACGGCACGTTCTGCCATCGGGGCATTAGCATCAGTCAGCACGGCAGCATTGTAGTCGATGCCGGTGACTATGTTGTTTACTTGCTGCTCGGTGCGGATGGATTCCCCGCTAGGGCCATCGATGTCGGTAAACGGTTCAATGCCAACGTAGACATTGCCCTGAAAAGGCGAAGAGTCCCGTACCCAAGCACCATCGGTATAGTGCCAGCTCGGCCGATTATATCTTTGCCGCTCGCTGTCCGGCAGACCCCTTGCGATGTCTGGCCAGTAAGCGGCCTGCCCCAATAGCCAAAGGGCCAGCTCCATGGTGTTGCTTTGATCGACATAATCAGGCACCTGCTCGAGAAAATCCTGCTGATAGCGCGGCTGGGCTTGCAGAATTCGCAGCAGTTCATCAATAGTTTCCGTTTCCATGAATTCCAGGGCCACGGCGGCGGAGAGCCGGTGACCCACCGAGTCCCAGGCTAGGACAAGAGGTCCTTGAGCCCCCAACAAAAAAATTAAAAAACACCTGGTGAGAGTCGAACTAGCGGGAGACATAAACGATTTCCTGTCCAGGTTTAGGCTTGGGTGACTTGGTGGATAAGAGAATGGGGAGTCTACACTTCCAACCATTCTTTGCGAATAGATTCAGAGCCCAGCAAAGATTGGGGGTTGCCTTCGTACACGACTTGACCATGACCCATCACGTAAACGCGCTGCGAGATTTTCATCGCAATCGAAAGTTTCTGTTCGATTAGAAGAATGGCAACTCCACGATTGGCGATTTCCTGCAGCAGTGTAGCCACCTGTTCAACAACTTTTGGAGCCAGGCCTTCAGTAGGCTCGTCGATCATGATCATGTCCGGATCGCCCATCAGGGTCCTGCAAATGCAGAGCATTTGCTGTTCGCCGCCGCTAAGCACGCCACCATGAACATCTGCACGTTCGCCAAGATTGGGGAACATGTCGAACACTTCGTCAATGCTCCAGCGTCCTGAAGACGTCGCACTTTTCATACCCAGCAACAGATTCTCGCGCACGGTTAGAGTGGGGAATATGTCGCGGTTTTCGGGGACATAGCCTAAACCCAGATTGGCGATTTCATAGCTAGGCTTTCCAGCGACCTCCTTGCTCTTAAATATTATTGAGCCCTGTGGCGCCACCTCGCCCATGATCGTTTTGATCGTGGTAGACCGGCCGACGCCATTGCGGCCGAGTAAACTTACAATCTCGCCTTCCTGCACCGTGAAACTCACGCCCTGCAGGATATGGCTCTTGCCGTAGTACGCATGCATATCTTTGACTTCGAGCATATTGGCAGTGGATTCACTCATCTGCTGTTACTGTCCCGAGGTAAGCTTCCTGTACCTTCTCACTGCTGCGGATATTCGATGGAGTATCACAGGCAATGAGTTCGCCATACACCAATACCGAGATGCGGTCAGCTATGCCAAAAACAATACTCATATCGTGTTCGACCATGATCAGGGTCTTGCCTTCGGTAACACGCCTGATCAATGCCACCGCGTTTTCAGCCTCACTATGACTCATGCCGGCAACGGGCTCATCCAGCAAAATGACCTCGGCACCACTGGCGATAGCGATACCAAGCTCCAGCGCGCGTTGCTGGGCATAGGCGAGCTCGCCAGCAGGGTAATCAGCTCGCTGCGACAGGCCAATTTGATCGAGGATACTATGGGCTGCTGTGTTCAGATCATGCTGACGGCCCAGCAGGTTCCAGAACGAATAGCCGTATCCCATTTTCCAGAGCAGGCCAGCGCGAATGTTTTCAAACACGCTGAGTCGCGAAAAGATGTTGGTGACCTGGAAGCTACGGGCTAGACCCCGTCTCGCAATTTCGAAGGGCGGCAGATTCTGAATCGCGTGGCCGCGGAGACTGATTGTGCCTTCCGTAACGGGATACTTACCGCTAATCAGATGGAATAGCGTGGACTTGCCTGCGCCATTGGGGCCAATGATGGCATGCCTTTCTCCTTCCTCAATACTGAGATTCACGCCGCGAATAATTGGTGTTTCACCAAAGTTTTTATGGACGTTGTTAAGAGTTAGGATGCTCACGATTTTGACTCCGGCTCATCCGCCACATGGTTGGCAGTCTCCCAAGCTTCCCTTAGCGCTGGCAGGGTGCGGCGAGTAACAAGCATTGATGTGGTTGCAATCAGCAGCAGGCTAAGCCAGATGCTGGGGCTTGACGCACTCAATTCCATATTCAATACAGAAATGCTCTCATCTTCGAGGTGGGATAACTCGAGCATCAATACACAGGTAGCCATGAATACCAACGACGGGATGCCGGTAGCCAGGTAGGGAAGAACCAACTTGCCAATGCGCTGCTGCAACCAGGCGGCCCGATGCATGATGATGAAGCCTGCAAACCCTCTGGGAAGAAACAGCACAGTCAGCAAAAACAAGATGCCGAGATAAAGCATCCACAGATCAGTGTAGTTACTTAGCAGTGAGTTCATTAGGGTGAGGATGACCGCACCCAGAATGGGGCCGATGAAGTAGCCCAGACCGCCGATGTAGGCCATCAGCAGGACCCGGCCTGAAGTTACCGCGTTTAGGGTTTCCTCGGTGACGAATTCGTAGTTTAAGGCATACAGGCCGCCCGCTATTCCAGCAAAGAATCCTGAGGCGCAGAAGGAAATATAGCGGACACGGCGGGCACTGTAGCCAATAAATTCAGCGCGCTCCGGATTGTCTCGCACGGCATTGGCCATGCGTCCGGCAGGTGTTTGGGAAAACAAATACATAAACAGGGTGGCCACAAAAACCCAGGCGGCTGCCAGGTAATAAATTTCAATGCTCTGGAAGAACTCTACACCGAACAGGGGGGGGCCATAGGTGCGATCGCCGCTGACCCCGGCTTCTCCACCGAAGAAACTCACGAAGATAAGCGACGAGGCCGCCAGGAGTTCGCCGATCCCCAGGGATATCATGGCAAATACAGTGCCTGCCTTGCGGGTCGAAAAGCTGCCAATAAACAGCGCCGCCAACAATCCTACCAGGCCCGCCAGCAAGGGTATGTAAACGATTGAGAAGTAGACAGTCTCAAATTCAATCAGAAGTAGAGCGTGCACAGCCAGAAAACCGCCAAGACCAAAGTACACGGCGTGTCCGAATGACAGCATGCCGCCCTGGCCCAGCAGCATGTTGTAACTCAGGGCAAAGACAATGGCGATTGCCATTTGATTGAATAGGGAAATGGCCAGAATGGAATCGAAAAANTGNGGCAATAGCAGTAACACTGCCAGGTAACCAATCCATACAAGAGATTTAGTGAGGAATTTTTTCACTGTTCTCTATTACCCAGCAGCCCGGTGGGTCTGAAAATGAGAACCAGGATCAAAAGTAGATAGGGTAATATCGGCGCGATTTGTGGCAGGGTCAGTGTCCATAGATCGGTCAGGGGGTGGTCCCTGCTGAATTCGAGGCCAAACAAATTCAGGAGATCGGCAACACCAAGNTTTGACGCGATAGCGTAGCTCTGTAANAAGCCAATCAGGAGTGACGCGATCAGAGCGCCTGCTAGGGAGCCGAGGCCACCGATAACGACGATTACAAATACGATACTGCCTAGGACCGTTGCCATGCCGGGAAAAGTGGTCAGCACAGGCCCTGCGATGACGCCGGCAACTCCGGCGAGCGCGCTGCCTATGCCGAATACCGCCATAAAAATTAGCGGCACGTTGTGACCTAGATTGGCCACGGTATGGGGGTGGGTAATAGCAGCCTGAATGATGATGCCCACTCGACTGCGGGTTAGCAGTCTGTACAGTCCAATGAAAATAAGGACGCTGATGCCTATCATGAATCCCCGGTAAGCNGAGAACTCCTGGCCAAACAACGTAAAAAGCGGAAAATCGAGCACGTCCGGTGACTGGTAGTTTTTGGTGTCTGGCCCCCAGAAGAACTGCACGGCTTCGTCGATTAGAAAGGCGAGACCAAAAGTAAAGACCAGTTCTGCAACATGACCATGCTGGTGAACTCTCCGCAAACCGTAGCGCTCAATCAAAGCCCCTAGCAGGCCAACCAGCAGCGGCGCGATGAGCAGACCGGGCCAGAAACCGAGGTATAGAGAAATCGAATAGGCGAAGTAGGCGCCAAGCATATAGAAGCTGGCGTGAGCAAAGTTAAGCACACCCATCATGCTGAAAATCAGAGTTAGCCCGCTGGCCAACATAAAGAGCAGCAGGCCCGTTACCAGGCCATTGAGAGTGGCAAATACCAGAACTTCAAACATACAGGGGAAGCCGCCAGTTATTGATCTTAACGACGCGGTCGCCGCATACGGCAGCTCGTTTCCACAACTGTCTCTTCAGCTGGTACCGAATACCTTGTTACCAGTCCAAATCCAGAGTTGTCGGCATCGAATTCTACGTCCTGGTCTGTATGGACTGAAAGGTGTAATCCCTGGACAACCTGATGATCCTCACCGCGCATCCAGATTTCCTCGCCGCTAATGGTTGTGAAACGCATGTCCTCGAGGGCTACGGCAATGTCGTAGGGATCTGTGCTTTGCGTCTCCTCCATGGCGGCCACCACCATCTGCAGCGCCGTGAGTATGCGCGGCTGCGTCATATCGTTGTTAGGGTTCTCTGCCTTGAAGGCGCGATAGTATTGCTTGCGCTCTTCGCTGGGCAAAGGGTTTCCTGANTCGTTGTGAATGAGATGGATTCGATCAACACCGTCCGCGCCAAGGGTCGCGGTGATGCCATCGTAGGCTGCATANAATGTATAGATAGGGATGTCCAGGCCGCTGTCGATTATAGAGCGGGCCAGTGAAACCATGTCGGCACCAAAGTTACCAGTGATTACAGCATCTGCGCCCGAGGCAACTATCTTAGTCACGTAGGGCGTAAAGTCTTTGACCTGACCGATGGGATGAAACTCATTGCCCACAATTTCGATGTCGGGGCGTTTTGCATTCAGCAAGGCTATGGAGTTGTCGGAAACGACCTGTCCGAATGAATAATCCTGCCCAATGATGTAGATTTTTTTTATGTCGGGATTTTCGGCGATGTAATCCGTTAGGATATTCAGTTTCATAATGGCATGGGCATCAAACCTGAAATGCCAAAAACTGCACTGGTCGTTGGTGAGGATNGGATCCACCGCAGAATAATTGATTTGTAAGATTTCCTGTCCCGGATTACGGCGGTTATGTCGAGTGATCGTTGAGTTAAGGGCGTTGGCAACAGCAGAACTATTGCCCTGAAAAATAATGCGAAGGTTTTCGCTTACGGCGCGACGAAATTGCAGTTGGGTTTCGGTTGGGCTCTGCTGATTGTCTAGGGGAACGATNTCAATCTTCCTGCCACCCAAAATACCGCCNTTGGCGTTGAACATATGATCAGCAGCAAACTGNAGTTGTTTTAAGCCGCTGTTGCCGATAGACGCGAAAGCGCCGGAAAGCGGATCCATGAAAGCTATTCGAACCGGCTCCTGACTGAATGCNGGCTGCGTCAGCACCAGCGAGAGGCTGAGGGCCATTGCTAAAGAGAAGTAGCGTATTATCAGGTTTTGGTTGTTCATAGTGGAATCGCTTGTTGTAGATGAATCCGGATTCGCAGCAGCACTAGCGGGCAGAATAGTACCGATGCGAAACCATTAGGCTGGGTTTATCTACCCATTAATGCACCGGTTAGAACACTTCGAATAAACCCGCCGCACCCATGCCGCCGCCCACGCACATGGTGCATACCACATACTTGGCGCCCCTGCGCTTGCCTTCAATCAAGGCGTGACCCACCATGCGGGCGCCGCTCATGCCGTAGGGATGACCGATGGAAATAGCGCCGCCATTTACATTGAGTAGTTCATTCGGGATACCAAGTTCATCGCGGCAGTAGATTACCTGTACCGCAAAGGCTTCGTTGAGTTCCCACAGGCCAATATCGTCCATTGACAAGTTGAAGCGTTCCAGTAGCCTGGGCACAGCCTTCACAGGGCCAATACCCATTTCATCGGGTTCGACGCCGGCTACCGCCATGCCACAATAGGCACCCAATGGCTCCAGACCTTTCTGCTCCGCTAGCTTGCTGTCCATCACCACNGAGGCGGAAGCACCATCTGAGAGCTGGCTGGCATTACCAGCGGTGATAACNCCGCCCTCAANTACTGGTTTTAANCCAACTAAACCTTCCAGCGTAGTGGTAGGTCGATTACCTTCATCTTTNTCGAGCTTCACGTCGTGAACACTTTGTGCCTTGGTTTCTTTGTCAACGAATACCATCTTGGATTCGAGCGGGGCGATCTCGTCATCAAAGGCACCCGCCTGCTGCGCGGTTGCTGTTCGNTGCTGGCTTTGCAGTGCATATTCGTCCTGCTTGTCGCGGCTGATATTGTAGCGCTTGGCGACAATTTCTGCGGTCTCCAGCATGGACATATAGGCATGCTCGGAATTAGCAATGACATTTGGGCTTTGGGCTCTGAAACCATTGCGATGTTCGTTCTGCACCAGACTGATTGATTCCAGTCCGGCGCCTATGACTACTGGCATGTTGTCAGAGACAACTTGCTTAGCTGCGGTGCAGATTGCCATCATGCCGGAGGCGCACTGCCGATCCATGCTCATACCGGATACCGAGCTTGGCAAGCCTGCAGCGACGCCCGCTGTGCGGCCGATGTTGTAGCCCGATGTCCCCTGCTGCATGGCACAACCCATCACCACATCGTCGACTTCGCCGGGTTCAATACCAGCCCGGCGCACCGCTTCGGCAATGACATGCCCGCCTAAAGTGGGGGCATCAGTGTCATTGAATGCTCCGCGATAGGCTCTGCCAATCGGGGTTCGTGCGGTTGCTACGATTACTGCTTGTTTTGTCATGTCATGCTCCAATTACGATTTAATAACGACCAGNTGCAATACATTGTCGATTGCGTCTCTGGCTAATTGCACCATCTCATCATCCGTTCGATCCTGTATGGGATGGGGCACGAATACACTCCTGGGATGAATGCCTAGGGAGTTGCCTTGTGCTTTCGCTGCCTGAATGAATTCAGAGGAAGCAACAAATCCTGATGGAATACCGCGGCTTTCAAGGTCCATGATGTCATGCAAACTGCACGAGGTACATGANCCTCAGTCGGCGAGTCCTTCGATTACAGCGTCGCACTCACTGCTGATTCTCTGAGTCAGCTCTTTCGGCGCGACCCGGGCAAACGTGGGCTTCGCGTAGCGCTTTACTTTGGCGCCTAATGTTTCTAGCTGCGCCTGCACCTCATCAAGGAACTCCTTGCCTCGAGGCTTGGATATATCCAATAGTCCAACAGTAACATCGCTGAACNCTTCAAGGCGCGGCAGCAACTGTTTTTCCACAGGATTCAGCTCACTGGTTGGATCCAACATAATTGTTTCACTCATTTCAGTCTCCGTTAGTCAACGCGTTGAGATACTAATTGGCTGCCTCTTTCTCCGGATGCAACCCAGCCACTGATTATGGCTGAAAACATGCCGGCGGTGCCGCCAGCGGTAACGATGTGCAGGCCGTCGTCACGAAATTTGTTGAGAAGCTTGCCACGCAATTTTTCCGGCATACCCTCGCAGATGCCGTCGACGCCACCCATAAGCTCGACGCCAGGAGTCACCAATTCATCAAATAAGGCCTGCTTTAGGTCGCTCTTGCTCCAGCCGCTCTCCCTGAGCACGCGTCGATGCTCTGGGCACACCACCAGGGTGGCGTCAGCTATACCAAATTTTTTCACATGGACAACGGATCGCAAGCTCGCAGCCATGCTCTTTGACAGTGACTCAGGCGTGCGGGAGAGTTGGTCGAGGATTGGTTGAACGCCGTCGCCAGCAAACAGACTTACGACAGAGTCTTCTCTTTNGAACCCCCTGTCCATCGCTAGCGTTGGCCAATCGAGGTCTGATTCATCCTCNGCAAAGCAAAATGTATATTTTCCGGGATTCCCAAGGGTAGCCCGGTCAATGCCGCCGGGTTTTCCTCCGCCAACATTACGAACCAGCAGCTGTAGGGTCCGGCCAATGGTCGCATTGGCACGATTTCCCTGCCCTAGGGCATTACCACCAGAATTCATCCCAATATGNCGGGATACCGGGCCATTCACAATTACGACCGGCGAGGAGAAGTAGGTAGTGCAGAGCAAGCCATGCATACAGAACTTCTCCTGCAGGGNGGCCCTGNCGACTGCGATAACGGTTGGAAAGTACTCGGGTTTGCAGCCGGCCATTACGGCATTGATGGCGACTTTTTCCACCGTACAGTCCACGTTATCAGGCGGCACCAGGCCGATAGATTCATCTGGTGCCAGGTCCGTGCCTGCCAGCATGCGCATGACTCGGATTGGGGTTGGGGGCACTACTGGCAGCCCATCCGACCAACCTCGGTCAAAGCAAGATTCTATAATGTCTTCGGCGTCAGCAACATCGACTCGCCGTGCCTGCAGACGCTNGCCTTCAAAACGCACGGCGAGTTGCTCAGCCATGCCAGGGTCTTCAGTGAGCGAGCCGCAGCCGGGCTTGAATGAGATCAAATCTGACCCGAGCTGATCCAGCCCCGTGAATTCCTGCCATTCCGGTCTGTCCCAGCCCAGCGCGCGCTGTTCGCTATGGGCCTGTGCTCCATGGCGAATAAGGGTGGGGACGATCTCTATCTTCTGCTGATAGGAAAACGCCAGGGTCGTGTCATCCACTTGCTGGGAGAGTTCTGAAAGATATGCGGCGTCATCTTGCACGTAAACCCGAAGGCTGGTGCCGTAGATGTCGGCGAGCTCGCGGACGACAGGTTCAATCAATTCGCAAGTAGGACAGGACTTTTTGACGATCAGGGAGTAAGTAGGCTTGGTAAGTGAGTTCATTNGGGCCACATAAGTGTCGNCTGCCGNGAGCCTAGTAGATGAAACCGAGTGTACTGATTCCCACCAGCACGTTACTGATCATAAAGATCGACGAGGTTCTGGACATCACTTTCCACAACTGCGGCCCCCTGTAGGCGGCGCGAATGCCAAGAATAAGCAAAAAAGTGTAGGCGAGGATACCAGCCATCATGCCCAGATAGGACAGCCATTGCTCGTTGTCTACCGCCTGACTACCAAAATAAAAAAAAAGTGCAGCACCCACAAAGTAGAGAATCCAATAGGTACTTGCTAGACCATACTCGCCAGCCAGCAACTTCGCCATAAATGAGCGGTCGTCCAGCTGNTGCTGGGCTGTATGCTCTGTCTCTGTCATTCGTGCCTCCGCGCTAGATGCAAGTGTAACCCACTGGGAAGCCTTATCAAGTTCCTCTCAAAGCAGGCGCTGCTGCGCCTTGTTAAAGTCTGAAGNGACTTATCTGACTTGAGCGATGACAGCGTTATNGGANTACCTTTGGAGATAGATCAAGGCGAATCCGGGAAATTTCCCGGTGTCTCGATGGAAATACCCCACAAAAATTTTAATGATTGGTTNTCAGCCAAATNGTCATCAANAGAACNGGATTAATCTGGCGATCATCNAGTAACAAGACAACCTGNCGCTCTCCACAGCAAGCGGACATGCACTGCNCACGGTNGCAAGACTGAGAACCGACTGTAGTCATAGCGAAANGGNGNCCATATNACCTGCANTACTGAGAGTTCTATGCTGGGGTTTTGGGNTAAGATTTCGCCCAACATCAGTTTTGTGGATGCTATCGCTNCGCCCNAAATCTTNNTGTAAACCATTTTCTAATCGTTCTGCNTNCAGACTATTTTTCAGGGGNCCGCCATGAGCGCCGAATTCATTTTTTCTTTCTGTAATCTGTTGATTTTGCCGGGCTGGCTGTTGNTGNNTGCGCTACCGCGCTGGAAATGGACGCTGACACTGATTAGTNCCGNCGTAATTCCATTTTTGCTCGGTTTGGTCTACCTTNGTCTGGTGCTGTCTCAGTNGTCAGCTTGGCCGGAAGGTGGTGGTTTTGGCTCTGCCGCGGCATTAGCNGCATTATTCAGNANTCCTTATATCCTGACCGGTGGCTGGGTCCATTACCTTGCGTTTGATCTGTTCGTNGGCAGCTGGGAAGTGCAGGATGCGCAGCGGCACCAAATTCCCCATCTGATGGTGATGCCTTGTCTCGTATTGACCTGGCTGGTTGGCCCAGTGGGCCTGGTGTCCTATCTTGTGCTACGAGCAATGGTGGCGAGGCGGTTCGCAATCTATGAACTGGCTCGTTAACGAAGTTGATAATCAGAATTCGGGCAAACGTGATGCAATCGAAAGTACCTTCATTAGATCTTGGTGGCAGTGGCGGCCTGCTGTTCTTTGCCCATGCCAACGGCTACCCACCCCTAGCATACCAGGCACTGCTGGAGCCGCTCACGTCTTCGTATCATGTGGTTGCCGGCTTGCACAGACCACTTTGGCCTGAGGCTGAAGCGCCTGCGACTCTGAAATCCTGGGATGTGTTCGGTGAGGATATTGTCGCGGCGCTGGGGCAGCTCAATAAGCCCGCTGTCTGCATCGGGCATTCCATGGGATCGGCTGCTCTGGTGATGGCGTCGGTCAGGTCTCAGTTGCCGATAAAGGGCTTAATCCTAATAGAACCGGTGCTGATGCCGCCTTCTTACTACCGCATGCTGCGGATGTTCCGGTGGCTGGCTCGAAGGCGTGTGCCGCTGATCCGTCGTACTTTGACACGCCAGTTTCAATGGCCGAGCCGGCAGCACGCCTACGACCATTTTCGACCAAAATCTGTGTTCAAGCGCATCGGCGACGAAGTCCTTTGGGATTATGTGAACCACGGCCTGATTGATTCTGATACAGGCCAGGTGCAGCTCGCTTTTAGCCGTGAATGGGAAGCTGCGTGCTATTTGCGGGCGCAAAACATCTGGCACCTGCTGGATAGCTTGGAGATCCCGGTGTTGGCGATTCGCGGCGGTGAATCTAACACCTTGGACCAGTCCAACTGGCAGAGATGGCAGTCGAAGGCACCTCAGCACGACTATGCAGAAGTGCCGGGCACAGGGCACCTTGTGCCATTTGAGAAGCCTGAATATCTGCGGGATCTGATTCGGGAGTGGTTGGGTTCACGGCCAGAGCTAGACCTCGCTCATTGCTAACGTTGCCACCCCATTTGGTGAATAGTGGTTTTACCCAAAAAAATGGCGGGATGCGCACGACTACCTGATTCTAATCATAAAAAAGTTCATTTCTTTGCCGTGCTATTGCAATGGCGCCTGGCAGGCATTTTGCTGGATTGTCGTTGACAGTTGAAC
>NYWC01000118.1 GCA_002684935.1 Gammaproteobacteria bacterium | reverse complement strand
ACGTCCCGTAGATTGAGACATACGAGTTAGCACCTGGGCGAGCATTGCTCGCCCAACTTTCACACACTTTTATCATCTGATTAATAGATCGCTACTCAGTATCATTAACACTCAAGAATAGAATTAGATGTGAAGATTTACCTCTAAAAACCTAAACTCTGGCTCCGCTGCTAGATAGCTCGCAAGGGTGTCGAGCGTACCGGTTTCTTCTCTCCAAGCCAGATATTTATCATAGTGCGCCTTGCTCTCCCATCGACTTATGACCTCCACAGCGTTTTCATCTCCAAGGAGGTCGCATGCGTTTAGCTCTGAACAACCATCATAAGAGCGTGTATCTGGCAGAACGGAATGAAACCACGAAATAAACTCGTCCCTAACGTCCGGCTTAATCTTTAGTTGAAGGTTTACTAAAACCATCTTCTAGTCTCCTTGTCTAATTTTATGAAAAATCTAACCTTAGAATTGCATACTTCGTATTACAGGGGAATAAGTTTCAGTCTATTGGTCGGTAGCGATAGCATCGCGGCTGAGACACATTAACACTCCAAATTGGGCAGCGGACACTGCCTCGCGACCAATTCAGCACAGCAATTCTCAGGAATTGAGTAAAAAATCAGGGAAACTCTGTTTTTACTCAATTTAGGTAACACGTGCTAAAAATTCCCACAATTAAAACGGGAATCACAGAGTTCCTAGTATAAAAAGGGTATATGATTATTGCAAATGAGAATCATTCGCATTAATATACATTTTTTCTCCCCATAGTTAAGCCGCCATCGGTGAGTAATCAGCACAAAAATATGAACTAAATTGATAGCATTTGGCATCTACTATTCACAGGTATCAATATGATCGATGAGATATGTAACACGGATATAAACATTGGGCTTGGTGTATGTGCATTAACCGGCTGTGAGAGGTGTGGTGTATTTATGCTCACTATTGGTCCAATGACTTTTAGGATAGATAAGGGCACCTTAACAGAGCTACTAACAATGCTGCGCAGTTTAACTAACTCAGAACAGTATAAAAACAACGTTGCTCCTTCGTTGTCCGCACACAAAAGTAATGCAGCCAAAAAGCACTAGGGATTGACTAAGACAAATGAGAATGATTTTACTCAGCCTGATACTAACTCTTGGTGGAATTGGCATCTTTTTGTTTACATGGAAGGTAAAACCTCAACTCAGTGATAGCTTTAACTTAAGCGGAATTCTTGTTCTCGTCACAGCAATTAATTGTTGGATAGACACACTTGTTGGATGATGCTGTTGCCTCCGATCGAATAGTTATCAATCGATGCCTTCTCTAGCGACTCTCTAAGGCGCTTTTTAATATTCAAATCACACAAATCACACGTCAACAAACAAATTTCGTAGATCTGATCTATGGAGTTAGTGGAAAATACTGATTTTAGTANTCGTCATTGGGAATTAAAAACACGTGGTAAGTAGACGAGTCACGTGTNGCTTCTTAAGCTCTACGAAAAATCAGAAGGGGATAGAAANAGCTATTTAGATNAGAATTTGGAACACGTGGAATTATTTTNAATAGCATCAAAAAAACGTTTTTTATGGTNTTAGCAANGANACAAGCAAAGGTTTTAAGNGCGAAAGAATACAAGCAANTATTAAAACTCGTCAGNCAAAAGGANAGAANNCTCACNTAATCTTTCTCGGTGACGCTGTTCAGGATGAAATCAAGAAATACTACAAGNACTCNAATCGTCTGAAGTCTCACAAAGATGCTCTGNTCAATTTTTAAAGGTTNATATNACAAACGATACAGGATTTNTTTAGAAGTCTGTCTCAGAGTGTGGGATTAGATGTNTATAGCAGTCACAGCCGAAGAAGGACNCTAAGTCACGTTATATCCCTGTGGCGGAGACGCAGATCAAGAATGCGGCGAATCTAATAACGNTTCANATCANTTTGATGATTTAAAATAGTGATNATCTCGCAGGTATAAGAATAGAAAAAGTGTACTAAATGCTTANNAGGGAATTTTGTNTCCTGNATNCTNCGAATTNATAGTGATTAATNANTTGTCACAATTNGCTTANACGAGTGATTGACTTAATTACGTGATCAGCAATGTAAAAACCTATGCCGTCGTTTATTCCGCGGCCGACTAGGATAATATCCGAATGGTAGCCAAGTTCTTGGGATTTATGCGTAAGATNGTGNGGTCTGCACTAACGCAGCGGTAGCCAACAAGACCTGGTCTGAAAGGGAGAAAATTCCACTTCGNCCCGGCGGCCAGNATCACATCCTCTGTGTCAATGCCCAGTTTCTTAATGATTATGGCGAGTTCTTAATCAAGGCTATATTTAAGTCTGCTTACGTGTTTTCAATCAGCTTCGCTGATTTAGCAACCCGGTGGCCTTTTCGGAAAACTGAGGATGAGATGTAACCGGGCAGCATGGTAAAAAGCACGACCTCAAGGATCTACGGCAGCAGACAGAAATCCATTATGGGGTGGCGTGCTTGATATGGTGTAGCCTGCGCCAATCCGCGATGGGAACTCCGGCAAGTAGGAGTTGTGTCAATGAATCGGCTTGTTATTGAGCGCTCGCACATTGCGCCCAGATTTCTTAATATCATTCTTGTTGATCATCAAATTAGAGCGAATTTGCGCGATGGCGGATAAAAAACAGTATTTCGGCACTGACGGTATTCGAGGCAAGGTTGGGGAGAGTCCTATCACGCCCGATTTTATGCTGAAACTGGGTTGGGCTGCAGGAAAGGTCTTTGCAAGCGAAACTGGCCAGCGAAGCAAGATTCTGATTGGCAAGGACACAAGAATTTCAGGCTATATGTTTGAGGCGGCTCTGGAGGCCGGGGTCACTGCCGCTGGCGTGGATATTAATCTCACTGGACCCATGCCTACACCTGCAATTGCCTATCTGACGCGGACCCTCAGAGCCCAAGCCGGCATAGTCATCAGTGCCTCGCATAATTCGTTTGAAGATAACGGGATTAAATTTTTCTCAGAAGCTGGCACCAAGCTGCCTGACGAAATTGAATTGGCGATCGAGGAGGAGTTGGGCAAACCACTAACAACGGTTGAGCCGAGCCGGTTAGGAAAGGCCTCGCGGATTGATGATGCGCGAGGCCGCTTCATAGAGTTCTGCAAGAGCACGGTAGGACCTCAGTTCAAACTGGCAGGATTGAAAGTTGTTATCGATTGCGCCAATGGCGCAACCTACGATATCGCTCCGGCAGTGTTCTCAGAATTGGGTGCTGAAGTCATCAGTATTGGCACTAGTCCGAACGGGTTAAACATCAATGATCACTTTGGCTCTACCTCCCCTGATGCGCTTTCGAAGAGAGTAGTTGAAGAGCAAGCTGACCTTGGGGTGGCGTTTGATGGTGATGGTGATCGAACAATCATGGTGGATCATTTAGGCAACATCGTAGATGGTGACGAAATTCTCTATGTCATCGCGAGGGAGCGACGTCGCAGAAATATCGATATTGGTGGGGTAGTTGGTACCAAGATGAGTAATCTTGGTCTCGAACTGGCGCTGGCAGATCTAGATGTTCCGTTTATCAGGACCGCTGTTGGGGACCGCTTCGTGCTTAAGGAAATGCTGAAACGAGACTGGCTGTTAGGAGGTGAATCGTCTGGTCACATTATTTGTAATGACATCACTTCGACAGGTGACGGTATTGTTTCAGCACTGCAGGCACTAACCGCAGTAATTAATACTGAGCGGCCCCTGCTGGATCTCCGCAGTCAGATGCGCAAGCTACCTCAATCTATGATCAACGTGAGGTTAACGAGTACATTTGACCTTGATTCCAATCAGATCGTGAAGTCAGCAGTCGCTGACATCGAAGAGAAGCTTGGTGCAAGGGGGCGGGTACTGCTGCGTCCATCCGGAACAGAGCCGGTGCTCAGGGTGATGGTCGAAGGCGAGGAAGGGGGCGCCGTCGCAGCGTTCGCGAAGGAACTTTCCGAGATTGTTTTACAGGAAGTGGCTGGTTCAGACTAGAGGTGCCCCTTACGTGCCTTCAAGCTCAAGCATCCACCGCTGTCGCAGCTATGTCTGCCGCTCGTTGATTTCCTGCAAGGCATAATTCGACAAACTTAGCGAAATAAGCAACTGCTGGAGAAATTGGCAGCGGGCTTTATCGAAATGCTTTCTGATTGGCCTTATCAGCGTAACGTTTTCGGCTTGGCTCGATTAAGTTTTTGTTTATTTTCTACAGTAAAGTACTTTCCGATTTGAGCTTTGCCTTTAACCAGAGGAAATAAANCGCGCACTATCTTTCCCGCATTGATCTTTTTTCGGCTCACGGCGTATTTACCTGGACGCTTACATCTATGTCAGTATGTAGGTTAGCCAGAGAGATTAGTTACATGCCGGAAGGCCCCGAAATCAGGCTCGCCGCAGACAAGGTTGCTCGCGTGCTTGAGGGTAAGCAAATAATTGATGCCAAATTTGGCTTGCCAAGGCTGCAGGGTCGTGAAGCTGATTTTATTGGTGCCAAAGTGAATGCCCTTGAGACGCGGGGCAAGGCTTTACTCACGCACTTCGACAACGGTCTGACGATCTACTCTCACAATCAGCTCTACGGGCGCTGGTATGTGGTTAAGCGTGATGCCCATCCCAAGACTAATCGCAGTCTGCGTCTGGCACTCCACACGCAAAAGCACAGCGCCCTGCTGTATAGCGCAAGCGATATTAGTATCTGGGACCAGTTTGAGCTGGACATGCATCCATTTCTGGCAAGAATTGGCCCGGATATTTTGAACCCTGAATTGACTTGGCACGATATTTCTGTCCGCCTATACAGTCAGAAATTTCGCAGGCGCAGTGTCGCCTCCCTCTATCTGGCTCAGGATTTTCTGGCCGGCATTGGCAATTATCTGCGCAGCGAAATTCTATTCGATGCTTGCGTTCATCCGGCGGCGCGGCCCAGTGATCTGAGCCGCAAACAGTTGAACAGTCTCGGGCGCAGCACCTTGAAGATCAGTCTACGCAGCTACGAGACAGCTGGCCTTACCAATCCCCCGCGCAGAGTGGCTGCGTTGAAACAGCAGGGGCTAAGACGTGGAGAATATCGTCATGCCGTGTTCGGGCGCGCAAACAAGCCTTGTTATGGGTGTGGCACTTCTATCCAAAAAGACTCTTTCGCCGGTCGGCGCTTGTACTGGTGCCAAATCTGCCAGGCCAGTTAATTTCGCGTCGGGACTTAAATGTTTGTCCCGCAGCGGGCAGCAAATTTGTGCCAACTCTATCAGTAGATTGTTAGATTTGCTGCTTGATGGATTAGGAACGATTTTAAATGCAAATGGCGACAGACTNATTAGCGGGTGTGGAACTTCCAGTCACCACCTACAACTTTCAGATAAGCATAGCCCCCGGTGAAGCGCGGAGCAGTGGCAGTCCCCATGGGTTGGCACCAGAAAATACCAATTATCGCGTCAGGTGNGCTGGATAAGTTGCTGCCCAGCAGGCGATGNTGTTCGATGGATGGGTCGAAGGCTTCCTGGTACATGTACTTCACACCCAAGTCATTCTGAGCTAACTGTCGGACATTGGAGATAAAGCCATACATGTCAAGGTAATTGTCGCCGTTGGTGACTAGGCGCTTGAGCCACTCATCGTCCGCCAGTGTGACAGCGGCATAGGCGTTGCGGAACAACAGCAACTGGTCATTGAACAAGGCGGTGACGGTGTCTGCATTCCAGTTGTGATAGCGCGCGCATTGAGATCCCTCTACCTGCTGTAGTGGGGTGAAGATGGCATCAAATTCGTCCTCCGGGTTGCTATAGTTTTGCGCAGACGCGAATAAAACTTTGCTTGATATNAAGCACAAGATGGCGAGGCGACTTATTTTTAGCATTGGGCTCTCTGTTGCTTGTGAGTGACTGATAAAAATCACAGNGTTTTTGGTAGTGTATCCTAAATTTNTCGAGTTTTNNCACCTGACGTGGCGCTCTGCATCACNAGCTAGCGTAATCAGCGAAATCGATGATAGCTGTCACAATATAATGCTGAGTATGTTTTACGCTCGANNGTATTGNATGCCATCTTGCTGCCATCGAAGATGGCAGCGTCGACAGCTGATTGCAGACAAACTTGCTGGACAAGAACGCGTATCGGGAAAAATATCGGAAATATGACTTCTGGTTATAGTGAACAAAGCAGTCCAAGTCACATCGGTCTNTAATTACTCGCCAACCACAAAGCGATTGAGCCAACTATTCATTTCCCAGAGCGTATGCAGCACCGACTCCCGCGCTCGGTAGCCGTGGGATTCGTGGGGTAGCATCACCAGCCTGGTNTTCACCCCATGCCCTTTGAGCGCGTTGTAGAAACGGCGGCTCTGCAGTGGGAAGGTGCCTGAGTTGTTGTCGGCCGCGCCATGAATCATTAGGATCGGCTCTTCGACTTGATCGGCATGCATGAANGGCGACATGCGGAAATAGATATCGGGTGCCTCCCAGAACGTGCGCTCCTCTGCCTGAAAGCCAAAGGGGGTCAGGGTGCGGTTATAGGCGCCGCTCCTGGCAAGCCCGGCCACGAACAGATCGGAGTGGGCTAACAGATTTGCAGTCATGAAGGCGCCGTAGGAGTGGCCGCCGATGGCTATCTTGTTGGGCTCAGCAACCCCCATTTCCACCACAGTCTGCACTGCGGCAGCGGCGCTGCTGACTAGTTGCTCCACGTAGGCATCATTGGGCTCGGTTTCGCCTTCACCGATGATTGGCATGGTGGGACCATCGAAGATGGCGAAGCCGCTGGCTAGAAAGGGCAGCGGGCCATTAACGCTGATGGCATTAAACCGGTAAGGCGAGCCGCGCATCTGGCTTGCTGAACTGGCGTCTTTGAACTCGCGCGGATAGGCCCACATCAGCATGGGGAATGGGCCATCCTCCTTGGTCTTGCCCGGGGGCAGGTAAAGGGTAGCCGTGAGCATGACGCCATCATCGCGTTGGTAGCGAACCACTTCCTTGTAGACATCCAGCATGTGTGGGTACGGGTGCGGAAACGCAGTGAGTGCTGCCTGTTGGGTGGTATTNAGATCAAGCCGGTAATAGTTGCCAGGCGCAGTGGGCAACTCTTCGCGAATGAGCAGGGCCTGCTGATTGCTGTCCAGAAAACCCATGAACACTGCGTAGCTCGGCGCCTCAGAGCGCCACAGTCTTTCACTGGTTTTGCTGGCCAGATTAACGCGATCAAGAAACGGGCGGTCTCCTTCTGCTGATGCCCCAGCGCCAGAGAGATAGATATCGCCTGCCGCACTGTTTAGCAGCGTGNNCCTGCCATACTGGTTGCGCTCGGTGATAGGCGTGCCCGGGTTGTTGTAGCGGTCTTCGGTAGAGCGNTCGAATAACAATTCCGGNGCCGCGCCGCCATCGGGCGCCACGATCCAGCTCCGGGTCTGGCGCGTGCTCCACCAGGATTCATTCACCAGGGCCAGTTTGCCATTGCCCCAGGTGGTGCCGGCATAGCGCATTTCCAGTTCGATAAGTGCTTTGGGGGGGGCGCGAAACGGTGCGCTGGAAGTGAACAGTGTGTCGCGAATGTCGACGTCGGCGCGCGGGTTACCACCATCTTGGGCTTCAACCCAATACAGGGTCGCGGGNGCGTCTGCTCTCCAGTTCATGGATCGCGGTCCGGTGGGCACTGCGCCGCGCCCGATCGGTACTTCCTCGGCTAGNGGCAGGCTGGCAATTTCTCGTAGCAGGTCTCCGGAGCTGTCCCAGACTTCGAGTCGGTGGGGAAAGCGGTACTGAGGCACCAGGTAAGAGAAAGGCCGCTGCACTGTTTCCACTAGTAAATAGTCTGCGNCAGGNGAAGGCAGGGCGCGGCGAATCAGGTCAGGCTTNCCCAATTCCTGAATGTAGCCGCTGACATCGACCATCAAAAGCTGGACCTGGCCGTAATACTCGAANAGCCNCTCGTCATGGCTGTTTTCCATTAGATCCTGATAAGTCCTGGCGGCAGCGGGTCTGCCAGTAGATTCTTGAATTACAGGGCCGGACGGCACCGCCGGTTCCTCNGGCTCAGGTCCCCGTGAATCCGGGACGGCTTTAACCAGCAGGCGGAATGAGTCTGACATCCAGCTGAACGGTGCGCCGAACAGCCCGTTCATCTCGCTCGCGATGAGCCGCCGGGCTGAAGCCGAATCTACTTCCGCAAGCCACAGCTCAATGTGGTCACCCTGGTCCAGAGTGAAAGCGATGCGAGAGCTGTCTGGAGACCAGCTGACGTCTCGGATCCGCGGATTGGCGGGTAAGCCGGTGACGACGCGGGAACCGCCATTTTCCAGACTCTGCAGCGTTAGGCTGTTGTAATAACTGCTGCGGCTCCTGCCATTGTTGGCAGGGTTAATCCTAAGACCAGCGATGCGCAGCTCCGGCTGCGATAGTTCAGTAATCGAGGGTAATCCTGGTCGTCCCAAAATCAGCATCCAGCCCTTGGTCGGGTCAACCGACACCGTGGGCGTAGGCCGTGCATCTACAATATCGGCAATATCCAGGGGCGGGGTGCGATAGGCCTGATCCGCATTTTGTGCTGCACCAAGACTGCTCATGAATGAAGCTGCGATCAGCAGCAGTATTTGTAAACTGGATATGAGCGGTGATTTGGCAGTCATGGTTATTGCTCCGTTAGATATCGATCGCATTTACTGATCGCAGGACTCTGTTTATAAAGCTATCGGAAGTGATTGAAACCGGCAAGCTGGAGTTTGCTGGCAGCAACAAATTGCCCTGCCGCGCAATAGTCGATAGATTGATAGTCACTCGGATGCTGTTTGGGGTCATCGCAACCCCCCATTCTGGATGCTGAGCGGCCGTTATCAGTTACTTCAATGTAGCCAGCAGAGCTGGCGGGTGATCATGGGATGAATCGATTCTTATCTTGTTTTGCTTTCTTATTGGGGATGTTAGGCCCAATTCATAATTTGAATGCGGCTGACAATCAGTTTGTTTTGGTCGGCGGCACTGGCGCCGATTGCATCGAGGATCCCGGCTGCGTCAATCGCTTGCACCCTGATATTCCAATGGCGGCACGCGCGGCGCCTGGTCAGAGTATTTTGTTTCACACCCGCGATGCCCGGGATGTAATCGGTGCTGCTGCTCAGCAAGGGGAAGAGCCCGATACCCTGATTGGCGATTTCAGCCGGGTGCATCCAATCACTGGTCCTGTTCATATCGTTGGCGCAGAGGCCGGAGATGTACTGAAAGTGACCATCAACAGCATCGATCCAGGATCCTATGCCTGGTCCACAGGCGGTAGTTCTGGATTCATTCCCGACCTGGTGGATGGCCAGAGTATGGTGATATGGCGGCTCAACAGAGAGTACGCGGAGACTGACGATATCCCGGGTATTCGTATTCCCAACGCCAGTTTCCCGGGTGTTATCACCACCTTGCCTGGCGCGAATGATCACCGACGTATGCTGGAGCGGGAACGGGCCTTAGCAAACGCCGGTGGGCGGGTGTCTCTGCCAATGNCGGAAGGGGCTGACCCTGTCGCGCTGTGTGGGCCGCNTGGTNCAGCCTCTGAGGAGTGTCTGCGCACGATTCCGCCGCGAGAGCACGGCGGTAATATGGATATCCGCTACCTCAAAGCTGGTGTGTCGGTTTATCTGCCTTGCTTTATCGATGGCTGCGGTCTAGCCATTGGCGACCTGCATTATGCGCAGGGCGATGGTGAGGTTTCTGGTACCGCTATCGAAATGTCCGCCGATGTTTGGGTGACCACCGAGGTCTTGAAAGATGGCCCAGACTTATCGCGCGGACCTCACTATGAAGGCTCCTCGCAACTGCTGGATATTCCCTCTAGGCGATTCTATGCGGTAACGGGTATTCCGATAAAGGATGCAGTTGAGGTGCCGCNGGATATGGCGTATCTGNATTCTGACGTAATCGCAGGGCTGGAAAATCTCTCCAACGATATCAATCTTGCCGCACGTAATGCTATCGACGGCATTGTCGATTATATTTCNACAACCTACGGCTACACCCGTCAGCAAGCTTATGTGATTGCCAGTGTGTCGGTCGATATTCGTATCTCGCAGCTGGTCGATGCGCCCAACGTGGGAGTTACCGCGCTGCTGCCTCTCGATATATTCGNTAGTGAGTAGATCACGTTTATTACATTAGTATACCTGACTTCTTTTTATAATCATCATGCGAATATTTACTCTGGCTGGTATGGATCTGGCGTGGGTGAGTGCGAACAATCCGACTGCGATAGCAGTAGGCACCCTGCGAAGCAAGACGCTGACCCTCGATGCAGTGTTGCAAAATCTTTATGGCACTGAGAGTATTCTTAAGAATCTTGCTNGCATCGATTCTCTTCATGGTATCACCATTGATGGGCCGACAATTATTCGGAATCTCGATGGTAGGAGAGCCTGCGAGGATGAGCTGAGCCGGGTATACGGTAGCCGCAAATCAGGCTGCCACACTTCCAACCTTTCGCGCTATCCGCACGCCGATAGTGTGAAACTGGGGGATGCGCTAGCAGCCAGAGGTTTTGTCCATCTTGGCAACCATGANCAGCGCTGGCAGTCCGAGTGTTATCCTCATCCCGCATTGATTGAAATCTTCCAGCTNCGGGAGCGTCATCTCTATAAGAAGGGTCGGGTAGAGCAGAAGCGACAGGGGCAGAAAGCCCTCGCAAAGATGTTGATGCGCCTGAAAAGCTCGCCAGTACTGCGTTTGCGGGTGCCAGGCGAGTTTAGATTTGTGTTCGAGAGTGGGGCAATCGCGGCGATGCGCGGGAAGGCTCTCAAGCATAATGAAGATGCNCTGGACGCAGTGATCTGCCTCTACATCGCGGGGCTGTATCAACTGGGTCACAAGGCCAGAGTGTTTGGTGATGCGATGTCGGGCTATATTTTTGTGCCCCAGGGTGGCTGCCTACCCTGAAGCGAATTGATGAGTGCGATTTGGCTGAAGTTCAGTCGCTTAGCTGCATTTATTNAAGTGCTGATTCCATAGTCTTTCGCAAGCTGCTAATTCTTCGGTATGAATGTGTCTTGTGCTCCACGCCAATCTTTTGAATATTTGATGCTTGGTTAGTCAGTAAACGTTTCGATTCTTGTGTGCAATAAAACGCGGCAGAAACCTTGAGCTGTTTAAAAAAATATTCAGGTTATTATTGTGTCACTGACTTTGCAGTCGTTGTGGATAAATTGTTTATAAAACGATAGTTCAAAAANTAATCAATTNAATGNCTAAAGTAATATATTTCAAAAAAAAGCGTAAAGAAATATTGGCAGNCATTAAGTTTAAAGTATAATNNNGTCATCGTTNTTNAAAGTGATNGCTTTGGCGTAAAAGTCAAAACGACCCTTCAAATAACGCTCACGGCGCAGGANGTAAGCCGGGAATAACCATCGAATTGCACTGTCGTTGCGGGCATGTCTGNAGCGGCTGAAAGCAANCGAGGAGGGCGGAGCTCAAAGGGCTGAATCGAAAGATTTAGATCGGCGAGAAAAGCAGGAATCGAAAGCTGCAAATCGATACCCCGGAATTCTTGCTTACTGATGGAACGTTGTGACGAGTGCTTTTTCCATAGCCTCAGGATCGCCAAAGAATCTGTTCGGCCAACAGGCTTTGACGGGTCTCGGCCAAAGACTTTAAATCTGGGATTTATTTCTCAAAGGCACCCGTAAGGCACCGCAGACGCGCAAGCCCTCACGGGCGCGAGCCGATGCAACGGCCTATCGCTAAAGTCGCTGGAAAGTGGTCTTTGGGGGTAAGCCAGGAAGCTTGCGGGTAGGGTTAAAAGAAGAACAACAGTATCTTGTGCCTCACCGCTCGGATACTGACAGCTCAACTGATGATCCTGTAGAGGGGGCTCCGCTTGCGGTGTCCCTTCTCAAACTTTATAGCGGCCTTAATTACCCTCAGTTTAGCCTTTTTACCTGCTCCACCATTCCCCCAATAAATTTAGCTGCTCGGGGCCACAACGCGCGGGCCTACTTGTAATGCAAATATGGAGCGCAGGTCTTACTGCGGTCAGTTTTTGGGGTTAGTAAACGGGCGTGGGCAATTAGAGCGGTTATAGCTGTCGGTAGGTTATTTGCTTGCCAACCAGTGTATGCCCGCACGCTTTCCCTCTGTCTTGCGACAAAGGAAAAAACGTTTACTCGAATGCTCGGGTCTTATTGAGGTCCTAGGCGGCAGGGAACTCATAATCTGCAAAGGTCTTACGCAGCCCCAGCTT